>NZ_CP024964.1:600000-845295 GCF_002804105.1 Mesoplasma melaleucae
ACACATTACAATTATAAATAATACTGAAATGGCTAAAAGAATTCACAAATTTGAAATAAACAGTGTTGTCTCAGAATGAGACTCATCAAAAATTATTTGTTGTATTCCACCTTTAAAATCAATAAATGTGTATGACGAAACAATTAGCAAACTTCAAACTACGTATTTTGAAATAAATAAATAGCCTAAATAATTAAAAATACCTCATCTTGCAGAAATAAATGAAGGAATAACTGTGTCTGACATTGTTAAAAATAGTAAAAATAAAATTAAAGGCACTGACATTCTAATATTCTTACTTTTAAATAAATCTGATATTGTTGAGGATAAAAGAAATGCAGAACTGACACAAATAAATGATACTCCAAAAAACCAAATTCACATTCATCAGTTTAAATCTAAAATGTAATAAAATTTAACTCTTATGAACAGTAGAGATATTAAGTATGTCGCAAATATAACAATAATTTCAGAAACAAATGTAAAAAAAGCAGCACATAACATAAATGAAAAAACAATAGATCATTTCTTTATACCCAAAAATTTAATTCGTTTTAAAAGCGAAGTATCTTTTCATTCAATTAAAAATATTACAAAATAGGTTGCTGATACAAAAGAAGGAATAATGAAAATAGCTAGCATTTGAGGTGGTAATAATTCATAAGAACTATAAAAAGTTGAATATCCTATAAAACAAATTATTGTTATTATTAGTGAACCTAAAATAATAAAAACTCATGCTCTTTCATTTTTAATTGATGAAATAAAACTAGCTCTAAAGATTTTTGAAAAATTATTGGTGCTAGTTTTAAAACTTTGATTATAATTTACCTTATCCATTTATTTTTCCTTCAAAATAAAGTGTTAAAAAGTTTCTAATTGAACCATATTGCTTTTTTAGTTGATCTACTGTTTTATCAATAAACAGAGTTCCACTATTTAATACTACTACTCTTTTACAAATTTGTTCTATTTCTTCAGGGATATGAGATATAACTATTAAAGTTATTTTTTCTGTTTTTCTCATTTTATCAAAAAAATTAATTAATTTGATTTGCATTTTTAAATCTAAACCAGTAATCAATTCATCTAATATTAGCACATTTGGTTTATTTATAACTGACAGCATCGAGTTGAATCTTTGTTGCTCTCCTCCTGAGCAATCAGATATTCTTTTTTTAATAATTGTTTCAACTTCAAATATATTTATTAGATCCAAAATATAATTATCTTTTTTTCATTTTTTACCAACAAAAAGATTTAGTAAATCAATTCCTCTAGTATTGAATGGTCAACTACCATTTTGAAATTGCATACCAATTTTTTCCTGTACCGAATTGTCCTTTTTATTTTCAGAATTATAAAAATTAATTTCTCCTTCTGAATATTCACTAACTCCAGAGATTATTTCAACTAATGTTGTCTTACCTGCTCCATTTGCTCCTAATATACCAATAGATTCTCCATCTTTAATATTCAAATTAATTCTGTCAAGAACAACATTATTTCCATATTTTTTGGTAAGATTTTTAATTTCTATCATACTAGCTCATTTCCTCCATCGTAAACATTAACAGATTTCATGTTTTTTCAACAAAACCACGCATTGTTTTGTTTAAATCTATTCAAGGGTTGAACGATAATCTTTCTCTATTTTCTTTATTATTATTTGTTTCTTTTAAATGTTTATCTATAATTGGCTCATCTGTACTTTTGTTATATTCAAGTTCATTATTTTGATCATAACTAACATAAACTATTCTCTGATTGTTGTTTTCAACAGTAAACATAAAAATTCTTAAATCATAGTATGAATTATATTTATATGCGTAATATAATAAGGAACCAGGTGTTGCTCCTGAATATTTAAATGGGTCATTTGCGCCTGTTAAAGGACTTCCTTTTTGTTGATAATTTGGTGATTTTGAATCTATGAAATCTATATAACTTAAAGCTATTTCGCAATAAATCTTAATTAAATTGTTAGCTATATAGCAATTTAAATCCAAATCGTTTGAATTGTATTGGTTTCAATCTCACACTTTGTATTGAAGCATTTCATCAGAATCATATGCTCTTATTTGAATTTCTAACTTATTTCTTAAATATCCAGGATCATAAATATCAAGTATTTCGTCACCTTTTTTTGCTTTAAAGTATACTGGTATATCTGAATTTGATTGATTTGAAACATTTTCACTAGTTATAAGTTCTGTAGTTCTAAAGAATATATTATCTGTTCCTTCTTTGTTACTTAATTTAACATAGTCCTTTTGTCCGTCATTATATAAATCACTTTTATCTGTATATAATATTTCAAGCCTTGGATCAGAATTGCTTACATAAATGGTATATCCAGCATTCTCTAAAGCTGTAAAATTTGCTATTTCATATCTACCAATTTCATGTAATTCTGAAGCTGTTGGTTTATTGTGACCCATAACTTGTAAACCTAAATAAATAGCATCAGTTAAACTTGTTTTATTTCTGATTGGTTTTTTATCAAAATTAGCATTCAATGCATTCGTATCTTTTTTTAAAATTGATTTTACTAATCTTTCCATTTTTAATTTATATTGTCAATCATATGCTGCAGAAAATGAACTTGAGTCACTTAATAATTTTTCCCAACTTTTTCTAAATAAAGGTGATAATGGAATATCATTAAAATTTAAAAGATTTTCTAATTGATTACCAGAAAATTTTCCTTCTTTTTTAAAAGAATTTTCTATTAAAGAATATGCTGAGTATACTGGTAGTGAACTTACAATTAAAAAAGCAGCAATAGTAGGCAATATAATTTTATTTTTAAGCATTTCCACATCTCCCATTTATAATACAGTGTATATTTTCAATTATAAATTACTATATCAAAAAAAGCTTATAAATGTTACAAGATATACAAAAAACCAAAAAATGAGACAAAAACTTACTTTAAAGTATTTTATATAAGATAAAAAAAATAAGAACTAAAATAATTATTATTATCATATTATTTTTGAATTAATTATTGCATTTTATTTTGCATAAATATTATTTAAGTTAATAAAAAAACCAAGCATTGCTTGGTTAGAATAATTATTTTTTAAATTAATTATTTATTAATTTTTAAGTTGTAGAATGTTGCATATCCATCGTAGATTGCATCTTCACCTAATTGGTCTTCAATTTGTAATAATCTGTTGTATTTTGCAATTCTATCTGAACGTGACATTGATCCTGTTTTGATTTGTCCTGAATTAAATGCTACAGCTAAGTCAGCGATTGTTGCGTCTTCTGTTTCTCCTGAACGGTGTGAAACAACTGCAGTTCAACCAGCTTTTTGAGTCATAGTAATAGCTTCAACAGTTTCTGATAATGTTCCAATTTGATTTAATTTAATTAAAGTTGAGTTTGCAGCGTCTTTGCTGATTCCTTCTTTAATAAATCTTGGGTTTGTTGTAAATAAGTCATCTCCAACGATTTGAACTCTATTTCCAATTTTACTTGTTAATTTAACGAATCCATCTCAGTCTTTTTCACTTAATCCATCTTCAATTGAAATAATTGGGTAGTTGTTTACTAAATTTTCTAAGTAAGCAATCATTTCATCTGTTGTAAATGATCAATCTTGACCAGTAACTTTTTCAATTTTTTTGAAGTGGTATTTTTTATCTTCAAAGTATAATTCTGATGAAGCACAGTCCATTGCGATCATGATTCCATCTTTACCTAATTTGTAACCAGCTTTTGTAATTGCTTCAACTAATAAGTCTAATGCAATTTCAGCAGGTGTTTTAGATTTAAATGAAGCTAAATCTTGTTTTGCGTATGCTCATGAGAAGTGAGGAGCAAATCCACCTTCATCTCCAACAGCAGTAATATCACCTTTAGCGTTTAATAATGATTTTAATGCTTGAAATGTTTCTGATGATCATCTTAATGCTTCTTTGAAAGTTGGTGCTCCAACTGGCATAATCATAAATTCTTGGAAGTCGATTGCTGAGTCAGCATGTTCTCCACCATTAATAACATTTAACATTGGAACAGGTAAACGTTTTGCTTGAACTCCACCAATGTATCTATATAAAGGAACTTCTAATTCACTTGCTGCTGCGTGAGCTGCTGCTAATGAAACGGATAACATTCCGTTTGCTCCTAATTTTTTCTTAAATTCAGTTCCATCTAATTTGATCATAACTCTGTCAATTCCTAATTGGTCTTGTACATCATGTCCAATTAAAACTGGTGCAATTTTATCATTTACATTTGCAACTGCTTTTAAAACACCTTTACCATTGTAACGTGCTTTGTCTCCATCTCTTAATTCTAAAGCTTCGTTTTCTCCAGTCGATGCTCCTGATGGTGCTTTGGCAATTCCATATCCACCAAATTCAGTTCATAATTCAACTTCAACAGTTGGAGTTCCACGTGAGTCTAATACTTCACGTGCAATAATTTTCTCAATTCTTGACATATAATTTCCTCTCTTTATTTAAAATTGTGTATTTATCTCCTTAATTATATTCTTTTTTTAAAAAAAATTAAATAAAAATTATCCCTTAAAATATGATATTATTTAAAAGTTATATAAAAGGAGAACAAAATGTCAAATCAAAAAATTATTAACATTGCGGTTATTGCCCACGTTGATGCTGGTAAATCAACATTAGTTGATGCACTTTTAAAGCAAGGTGGAGCTTTTAGAGATAACCAAGAAGTTGTAGAACAAATTATGGATTCAAACGATCAAGAAAGAGAACGT
Organism: Mesoplasma melaleucae; assembly: GCF_002804105.1. Classification (NCBI taxonomy): domain Bacteria; kingdom Bacillati; phylum Mycoplasmatota; class Mollicutes; order Entomoplasmatales; family Entomoplasmataceae; genus Mesoplasma; species Mesoplasma melaleucae. The sequence goes on from NZ_CP024964.1 coordinate 604,745, forward strand.
GGGATTACTATTTATTCAAAAAACTGTGCTATTGAGTACAAAGGAACAAAAATTAACATCGTCGATACTCCAGGTCACGCTGACTTTTCAAGTGAAGTTGAACGTATTATGAAAACTGTTGATACTGTTATTTTATTAGTGGATTCAAGTGAAGGACCAATGCCTCAAACACGTTTTGTTTTATCTAAAGCATTAGAGTTAGGATTGAACCCAATCTTAATGATTAATAAAATAGATAAAAAAGATCAAAGAGCAGAAGAAGTTGTTGAAGAAGTATTAGAGTTATTTATGGAATTAGACGCTACTGATGAACAATTAAACTTCACTACATTATATGGAATTGCTCGTGAAGGGATTGCTCAATTAAGTTTAGATGAAAAAGGAATTGATCTTTCACCAATGTTTGAAACTATTATTGAACAAATTGGAACATACCCAATTGAATTAGCTGACAAACCATTAAAAATGCAAGTTAGCTCATTAGCTTATGATTCATTTATTGGAAGATTAGGAATTGGGAGAATCTTTGAAGGCAAAATTACTGAAGGACAAACTGTTAGTGTTGTTAAAAATAATAGTGAAGTTAAACAAGCTAAAATTTCTAAATTAACAGTTTATCAAGGTTTAAATAAAGTTAATGTTAAAGAAGCATATGCTGGAGACATTATTACTTTTGCTGGAATCGATCATATTTCAATTGGAGATACTATTAATGAATTAAATAATATTAATCCAATGGAACCAATTACAATTGAAGAACCTACAATGAGTATGAACTTTTTGGTTAACACTTCTCCTTTCGCTGGAAAAGTTGGTAAGTTTGTTACTTCAAGAAATATTAAAGAACGTTTAGAAAAAGAATTAGAAGTAAACGTTGGTTTAAAAGTTAAACCATTAGACAACCCAACTATTGAAGGGTTCAAAGTTTTAGGGCGTGGAGAACTTCATTTATCTGTTTTAATTGAACAAATGAGAAGAGAAGGTTTTGAATTAGCTATTTCTAAACCAGAAGTTATTTTCAAAAAAGGTGAAAATGGAACTTTATTAGAACCAATGGAAAAAGTTATATTAAACATTCCAACAGAATATTCAGGAACTGTTATTAATAAGTTAAACCAACGTAAAGGTTTAATGACAGATATGGATTCAGATGGTGTTAGAGATAAAATCGTTTATAACATTCCTTTAAGAGCATTAATTGGATTCAGAAGTGAATTTACAAATGATACTCATGGTGAAGGAATCATGGTTAGAAGCTCAAACGGATTTGAAGCATACAAAGGTGAAATTGAATCACGTAAAAATGGAGTACTTATTTCAATGGCAGCTGGTAAAACATTGCCTTATGCTTTAAATAACTTAGAAGAACGTGGAATTCTATTTGTTGGACCTCAAGTCGAAGTTTATGATGGAATGATCGTTGGACAACACTCAAGAGACAATGATTTAGAAGTTAATCCAACAACTGGTAAAAAATTAACTAACACTCGTGCGAGTGGTAGTGACGACTCAGTTAAATTAACTCCACCAAAATTAATGACTTTAGAAGAAGCATTAGAATACATTGAATGAGATGAGTTAGTTGAAGTTACACCAGAAGATATTCGTTTAAGAAAAAGATGATTATCAAATACTGAAAGACGTCAACACAGAAACGATAATAAAAAAGTTTTTGAATAAAATAAAATGAACTTATATTGAGTTCATTTTATTTTGCTTTCTTACATTGTTATTAATTAAAATAATTATATATTCTAAAATAATGAAATATAAATCCATGTTAATCAATTTTTGGAGGATTAATGATCTTAGAGCATAAACCATTATACTTTTCATTTTTATTTTCAACTTTAATAGAAAACTTTGAATCGTTGATGAAACCAATATTTAAATTTGTTTCATCATCAGTTAATAATTTTAATAATTTTCCAAAATTACTGATATCTTTTTCACTTTAATTTTCATATTGTATACCATATTTTTCATCGTTTCGTTCATATCAATAATGCTTACCCTTTTGTTTTAAATTATTTAATTCATTATTTTCAGCTGATTTTAATCATGTTTTTAATTCATTTTGATTATTTGGTGTAACTGATTCATTGATTATTTCATTTTCAGCTGACCATATAAAAAATATAGCTTCAATAAGTGGATATTGCATACTCTCTTTTGTATTTAAACTTGAGTCATTATATTCATATATTTATAAGATCTTTTATTAAATTCTGTACTCTTTCATTATTTTGCTAACTAATGAATTGTCATTTTGTCCACATGAAATAACAGTTGTTGTTCCTGTGGCTACCAACCCAAGCGCTCCTAATATTGCTATTAATTTTTTCACAATATTATCTCCTTTTCTTATAAAATAGACATACGTCCCAAAATGATTATTACAAAAAACTCGTTTAATACGTAAAATTTCAAAAGTAATTTAATTTTTTTATAAGATAATAGCAAAAAAATAAAACTACAACACTTCTAATTTTAATTTACATCTAAATGCTTTTACATTGTCTTCTTTAATATATAATTTAAATTTTCTTCAATATAGAAATATACATAAAATTTTGTGATGCTTTAAAATCATAATTATTTTTAAAATCTTTGTATTTTAAAGGTTTCTTAAATTCTTTGTAATCTAAAATTTCCATTACATACCAACCTTCTCTATGTGCTATTCACTCATTCATTACATTATAAGCATTAATAGAATTTTTAACTTAATTTAAATAAAATACTGAAGCATCTTCCTTATTCATTCAAATTTTACTTTTAATTTTTATATATCCATAAATCCTTGCATCTATTTTTTGGAATATAAATGTATATTTTAGTTTATTCATTAACTTGCGGAAATTTAAATCTATATTCGTATTTCTTTTTTCCTTCTTTAATTAGGTCAAAATATTCCTTTTTCATTGATATTAAAATATTCATAATTAATTTCCTTTATAAGAACTATCTGTGTCTTTAAATGTAAACATCATTTCAATAATAGATTCATGTAATGGTATAAACTCATTTGTATTAGTCATTTTTATTATTTCAGCTTTACTAGCTCATTTCACTTCAGCAACTTCTTCTTTTTGTAAAACTAAATCATTTAGATTTAAATCTTTTTTAATTAAATAAATATCATTAAAATCTTCATAGAAATTAATTGTAAATGCTGGTCTAATCTTTGAGAAATCTATATTTATCCCTAATTCTTCTTTTGCTTCTCTTGCTGCTGTTTGTTGACTTGTTTCACCAGTTCAAACTGATCCACTAACTGATGGAGTTCATTTGTTTGTTCAATAAGTTCTTTCTTTTGCAACTTTTTGAATAAGCATTTCATTATTTGAATTAAAGATTCCGATTACTATTTTTCTTTTGTAACAACCTTCAGGAACTTTAGTTCCTCTTATCATTGTTTTGTCTGTTTTTATTCCATTCATATCATATAAATCTAAAACTTCCATAAGCACCTCATTATTTTAAGATAATAACAAAAAATAGCGCTTATGCGTTATTTTTATTTATTATTCTTCATTAATTATTTTAAATGCTTCAAGTTCTTTATATCGATCAATGATATTAACTCGATAAAAGTTTTCAGGTAACCCTTTAGTTTCAACATATTGATATTCAAGATGTTCTTTTAATAAAATTAAACGATCAAAAATGATTTCATATTTAATTAATACAGCAATAAATTTATTTGCACTTTCAATCATGTCATCAAGTAAATCAATTACTAAATCATCAAATCCATCAATTGTATTTGATAGGTATTCTAATAATTGATATGCTATATCTAACTTGTCATCTTTTTCAGTATATTTACTGAATCTCTTAATTAGTTCAATTAGGTCATCTCAACAATATTTAAATTCAGCAGGAACTTCAGTATTTCTAACTAAAGTAATTAGTTCTTCATAATATTTTTCAGTTAGTTCTAAAAATGCTTTATTAATAGAAACATCTATTCCATTTTCATCAATCGCATTATATGAATTTTTGCTGATTTCATTATAAACTTTAACAAAATCACAAGTGACCTGATATAAACCACTCATTCTTAAATGAAATACTCCGCTAATAAAAGATTTAATGTATTCTTTTGTTTTACAAATTTCTTCACTTTCAAGAAAACCGGGTAAATTATCTACTTCAAATGCTGATCTGTTATTTTCAATAAAAGTGTAATAATTTGGATTCTGTGATCAAATTACTTTTAAATCATAAACTTCATCAAAAATAATATTATTTTCTGTTGTATTAATTTGAATATATCAATCATCATTTAAAAATTGCATTAGTCAATCTTCATATTTAAATTTACTCATTATTGTCATTCCTTTCTAATCGTCAAGTTTTAATACTGCAATGAATGCTTCTTGTGGTACTTCAACACTACCAATTTCTTTCATTTTCTTTTTACCTTCTTTTTGTTTATTAAGAAGTTTCTTACGTCTTGATTTATCAGCTGCATGAAGTTTTCATGTAACATCTTTTCGATATGCTTTAATTGTTTCACGAGCTAAAACTTTATTTCTTATTGTTGCTTGTACAGGTACTTCGAAGTTTTGACGTGGAATTAATTCTTTTAACTTTTTAGTTAATGCAGCTCCCCTTTGATAAGCAAAGTGTTTATTTACTATCATAGAAAACGCATCAACCATATCTCCATTTAATAAAATATCCATTTTAACTAATTGAGATTCTTGATATCCAATCATGTCATACTCAAATGATGCATAACCTTTTGAAATAGATTTTAATTTGTTAAAGAAATCAAAAATAATTTCAGCTAATGGCATGTCATATACTAGCATCATACGATTATCATCAACAACTTGTAAATCTTTATATGTTCCTAATTTGTTTTGACATAAACTCATTAAGTTTCCAACTGAATCTTTTGGTGTCATAATTTTTACATTTACAAAAGGTTCTTCAATAAACTTGATTTTTTGAGGGTCTGGTAATTTAGCAGGGTTGTCAATTTCAATCATTGTTTGGTCTGTTAAGTGTACACGATAAATTACTGATGGAGCGGTTGCAATCAAGTTTAGATTATATTCTCTTTCTAATCTTTCTTGCACAACTTCCATATGTAATAAACCTAAAAACCCTACTCTAAATCCAAAACCTAAAGCTTGTGATGTTTCTGATTCATAAACTAATGATGAATCAGATAATTCCATTTTTTCTAAAGCATCTTTAAAATCTTGATATTGATTTGTATCAACTGGATAAATTCCACAATAAACCATTGGTTTAAGTTTTTTGTATCCATCTAATGGGTATAATGCTGAATTTGTTACAGTTGTAATTGTATCTCCAACATTAATATCTTTAATTGTTTTAATTGAAGCTGCTACTCACCCAACTTCTCCAGCTGTTAATTGTTCTCTTTTGATAATCTTAGGATTTTTAACTCCTAGTTCAGTTACTTCGTAACTGCTACCATTTGCCATCAGTTTAATTCGATCACCAACTTTAATTGAACCTTCTCTTACTCTAATAGACATAACTACACCTAAATATTTGTCATAATAGCTATCAAAGATTAATGCTCTTAATGGTTTTGCATCATCAGCATCATAAGGTGGTGGGATTTTATTTACAATTGCTTCTAATACATCTTCAACCTTTAGTCCAGTTTTAGCACTAATTAAAGGTGCATCACTACAATCAATTCCAATTGTATTTTCAATTTCCTCTTTTACACGTTCAGGATCTGCACTGGGTAAATCAACTTTATTAATAACAGGGATAACTTCTAAATTATTGTCAATTGCTAAATATACGTTTGCTAATGTTTGGGCTTCAATTCCTTGAGTTGCATCTACAACTAACATTGCTCCTTCACAAGCAGCTAAACTTCTTGATACTTCATATGTGAAGTCAACATGGCCTGGTGTATCAATTAAATGGAAAGTATATTCTTCTCCATCTTTTGCTTTGTAATTCAATTGAACAGAGTTTAATTTAATTGTGATTCCACGTTCTCTTTCAATATCCATTGAATCTAGTAATTGCTCTTGCATTTCACGTTTAGCAACAGTGTTTGTCATCTCTAAAATACGGTCAGCCAATGTTGACTTACCGTGATCGATATGAGCAATGATACTAAAATTTCTAATTTTTGATTTATCCATGTTATCTCTTTCTATTATTAATAGTTTTCTTTATATTTCTCAATAAATTTTACTAAGTCTTCAATTACAGCTTCATTTACGTCTTCTTCTAATAATTTGTTTTTAAGGTTTTGATACAATTTAAAATCAGTATCTAATCCGATTCTTGTGAATCTGTAAAATAACTTTTGTGAATCTTTTCCTAGTTTTGTATAGTTATCTAAACCACCACTTTGAATTAAGATTGGTAGGTCTTTTGTAATGAATTCATTGTTTGCATTTTTTGAAATAAATTTATTTCCATAAGCAATATCTTTAAATGCTGACAAACTTAATTTTAAATTACATAATGGGTCATTATTGTATTTTTCAACAAATTTTAAATTGCTAGATAATCATTGATTATCAATTTTTAACATTATGTTATGTCCGCGGTTTAATCTTTTTGCTCTGATTTTATTTAAAAATTTAGCTTCTGATTTTGTATTGAAAATAACTTGATTCAAATTCATATATTTTAAAAACAAGTTAGACAATAGATAACTATAGTCACGAGTATTCATCAGAATTAAACCAGATATCTCTTCTGAGTATTTAATTGCAAATGCTCTTGCTAAATTTCCACCTAAACCTTGTCCTAACATGAAGATTGGTAAATCTGGGTGATATCTTTTAATTCAAGTATTAATGTTTTTGATATCTTCAACCATTTTACTTCAACCTTGCCGTTTTTCAAAGAAGATAGTTTCTGGTGTGTCATTTTCATTTCTACTTTCACCAAGACCTCTTAATTCAGTTCCAATTAATAAAATATTATGATCTCGCATTAATTTAGCAAAGCCATCATACATTGTCATGTGTTCATCAAAATTTGGCACAATTTGAATTACAGCAATAGGTTTTTTGGGTGTTTTTCATTCAAAATTAATTAATTCTTTTCCATCAATCATTTGTAGTTGAAATTTTCTCATTTTTAAACCTCCTTAACGTATTCTTCAAATGTTGCTTTAGCTGCCAATTGGTCAGCTAAATCATTATAATAATCATTACTATGTCCCTTGACTCAAATAAACTCGATTTCTACTTTAGCTCTGATTTGATCAACGAATTTAATATATTCATTTCCTTCATCAGATTTTGCTTTTCATTCATGATTAGCTCATTTAGCTATTCCTTCATAATCGTGATATAAATATAATTTTTGAATATTGTTAGCATATGCAAACAACATTACTCTTTTTGCTCCTTGTAATTCTCCGCTTACATTTCACATTGATTTTAATTCATGCTCACGATATCTTTTTGAAAAGTGAAATTCTTTATTCTTTCAAATTACTACAGCTCCATATGAGTAAGTATTATCTTCTTTAATAAAACTTCCATCACTATAAGCTACTGCAGTATTTTCATTTGAAGTTATTTTTTTAGTTTTTGATTTTGGTGTTATACCAATAATATATGCTTTTGCATCTTGTTTATTAGTAAATGATTTGTAAAGCGCACCAGTAAATCCTTCTACTTGTGCTTTGCAATCTTCTCAACTAGTATAAACACCAATGTTTCTACCTTTTTTAACAGCATAATACTTCATAAACTAAATCCTCCTTTGTAATTAACAATTAATAAGCTCTTGCAAAATAAACTTTTAAATTAGTTTCTTTATTACAATTAAAACAATTTTCAGTTTTGTTGTCTTGTTCAAATGGAATACAACGTGAATTTGTTGATGTTTGTTTTTTAACATCTTTTTCACATGCTATTTCCCCACAAAATGGAACTAAAACAAATCCTTGGTTTTCAGCTAATATTGTTTTGTATTCTTCAATTGTTTTTGCTTTTGAAGTTCTATCCTCACGATTTTTTAATGCCTTAGCATATAAGTTTACATCGTATTCTTTAATCATTTGATCAACAACTTTTTCAACTTCATTTACATTAACTTGAACTTTTTCTCTTGTATCTCTTCTTGATATTATTACTTGATTATTTTCTAAATCTCTTGGGCCAACTTCAATTCTTAATGGAATTCCTTTAATTTCGGCTTCACTTATTTTAAACCCGAATGATTTATCTGTTTTATCAATATCTACACGGTATTTTGATTTTAATAAGTTTTTAATATCTTCTGTTACTTTAATTACTTCATCAGTTTCTTTAATTTGAATTAATCTTACTTGAATTGGTGAAATCACTGAAGGCAACACTAAACCATTATCATCTGAATGTGTCATAATAATAGCTCCAATTAATCTTGTTGAAACTCCTCAACTTGTTGAGTAAGCATACTCTAATTTTCCTTCTTTATTTTTAAATTTAATTTCATAAGGTTTTGAGAAGTTATCTGCAAAGTAATGAGATGTTCCACATTGTAATGCTTGCCCATCATGCATCAATGATTCAATTGTATAAGTTGAATCAGCTCCAGCAAATTTTTCTCTTTCAGTTTTCTGACCTGCTATAACTGGTAGTAATAATGCGTTTTCTGCAAATTCAGTATAGATATCTAAAATTTTTAAAGTTAAATTTGATGCTTCTTTTCGTTCTGAGTGAACTGTGTGACCTTCTTGTCATAAAAATTCACTTGTTCTTAAAAATGGTCTTGTTGTTTTTTCTCAACGCATAACATTTGCTCATTGATTAAATATTAATGGTAAATCACGATATGACTTAACTTCATTTTTGAAAAAGTTAGCCATTAACACTTCACTAGTTGGTCTTATAAATAAAGGTTCAGGTAATTGAGTATCTCCAACTCTTGTTACCGTTGCTATTTCAGGTGAAAATCCCTCAATGTGATCTTTTTCTTTTTGGAATAATGATTCTGGAATTAGAAGTGGAAAATAAACATTTTCAACACCTATTTCTTTAAACTTTGTATCTAAGTATTTTTGTATTAACTCTCAAATAGCATAACCATAAGGTCTAAAAATAATAGTTCCTTTAACTGGTCCATAACTTGCTAATTTAGCATTTAATACTGTGTCTGTATATCATTGTGAAAAATCTACATTTCTTGGGGTTATTTTATCTAGTTGTTTCATTTTTTATTCTCCTATTTTTACTAATCCATCATGACTTAAATATAATTCTATTTCTAAGCCTAATTCATAAATTATCTTTTTAGCATAATTATAATATTGTTCATCTCTTATTAAAATTCATTTAATTGTATCAAAGTGAATTGATTCAATAATATTAATCATTCCAAATGATCTGTCAAAAATTCAGTCTTTTGTAGTTGTTTTAGCTAATTTTTGTGGATCTATTGCAATCACACAAAATTTATTTGTTTCAATATTTGTATCGCCTGCTCATTTTCAAAAATGAGCTCTTGATGAAATATCGAAATCCAAATTGTTTGAATCTTGTTTTTGGTGATATCCTCAAACATAATAATTTTCATCTTCATTTAAAATTATTTCTTGGGTTGGTTGAATTCCATTTTTTAAAATGTATCAGATATTACGCACATCTGTGTAAAATAAAAAGCTTTTAATTCCTCTTTTTTTAATTAATTCTAAAACTATTTCTTTTTCTGAACCTGCGTTAACAAATAATGTTTTAAAAAAGCTATCTAATTCATTTTCATTTAAGATATCATCTTTATCTGCTCTTCAAAATAAAAATTTATCTTTCAAACTTTTTTTATCTGATTTCACTATACCACCCCAGACTATATAATATTATATAATTTTTTAACTACTTTTGATATAAAAAAGCTACCCATTAAGGTAGCTTTTTTATTTTTACTGGCGGGTTAAAAGAGACTCGAACTCTTGCGCCGGAAACCGACCTAACACCTTAGCAGGGTGTCCTCTTCACCAACTTGAGTATTAACCCACGAATACACTTAATTATTATAACAATTAAGTGTGATATATTCAAAAATTATTTGTGATATTTTTCATTGTTTATAATTTTAAAAGCACGATAGATTTGTTCTGCTAATATAACCCTAAATAATTGATGTGGTAAGGTAATATTCCCAAAAGAAACCTTCTTATAGTTCAATTCTAAGAACTTATCACTATACCCATCACTTGGTCCAATTATAAATACAATTTTTGCTTGTTTTAAATTTTTATTTGTTTCAATAATTGATGTAAATTCTTCTGTTGAATAATTTTTTGAATTTACATCCATACAAATAATTTCATGATCTGAAAATCATTTTAGTTTTTCAATTAGTAAATCTGAATTAATATTTTTGTTTACTATATCTTCTTTTTGATATTCTTCTTTTAATTGAATAACTTGAAAATTGACATACTTTGAAATTCGATTGGCATATTCATTAAACGATTCAATAAAGAACTTTTTATCTAACTTACCAAAACAAATGATTTTTATATTCATTAACTGATTTGATTAAAAACCAAATCCTCCTTTTCCCATTCCAGGCTTTCCTGGTATACGTCCACTTTTCATCATTTTACCCATTTCAAGTACTTGTTTTTTTCCTTTTTCAAATGAATTTATTAATTCATTTAATTCTTTTTCAGTACGTCCTGATCCGCTAATTATTCGATTTTTTCTAGTTAATGATTTTAAAAGCTTTGGTTCTCTTCTTTCTTTTAATGTCATTGAATCCATTAAAATTGAAAACACTACTAATTTTCTTTGAGCATCAGAAATTTGGTTTTCTGAAATTTTTGCCCCTGGCATCATTTTCATAATTCCACCAATGTTACCCATTTTTGAAACTTGAACTAATTGATTTCTTAAATCTTCTAAATCAAATTGACCCATGAACATACGTTTCATTGTTTTTTGCATTGAACGTTCGTCAATGTTATCAACAACTTTTTCAAAAAGTGTTTCGATATCTCCCATTCCAAGGATTCTATCAGCCATTCTTTTTGGATAGAATGGAGCAAGTGCAGAAACACCTTCTCCTTCCCCAATAAACTTAATAGGTAGTTTAGTCATGTATCTAATTGATAATGTTGCTCCCCCACGAGCATCACCATCTAATTTAGTTAGAATAACACCTGTTAGTTTTAATTGATTATTAAATTCATTTGTTACATTAATAATTTCTTGACCAATCATTCCATCAACAACTAATAATGTTTCGTTTGGAGATGCAATTTTTCTTAATTCATTTAATTCATTCATTAAATCTTTATCAATTTGCAAACGCCCAGCAGTATCTAAAATAACTACATCATGACCATTTTTTACAGCATAGTCTAAAGCTTGTTTTGCTGTTTTTAATGGAGATTGTTTTCCTTGTTCAAATACTGGAATATTATTTTTGTTTCCTAATTCAACTAATTGATCAATCGCCCCTGGTCGATAAATATCTAATCCAACTAGTAAAGGTTTTTTAGCTTCTTTTTTAGCTAAGTAATGTGCTAGTTTAGATGATGATGTAGTTTTCCCTGATCCTTGTAGTCCAACCATCATAATTACAGCAGGTTTTTTAGAAAGGTTTAATGGAGCTTTTTCAGTACCTAAAATGTCAATTAATTCTTCATGAACAATTTTTAGCATTTGTTGGTTAGAAGTTACACCTTCTTGAATATATTCTCCAACTGTTTTTTCTTTAATTTTACTTACTAATTCTTTTACTACTTCAACATTAACGTCAGCTTCTAATAAAGCTAATCGTATTTCACGAAGTGTTTCTTGAATGTTTTCTTCAGTCAATGTAGATTTTTTAATATTTTTCTCCATTGATTTTTTCATTCTTTTTGTTAAAAAATCTCCGAATGCCATATACATACCTCCAGTTTAAATCATTATTTATTATACCAAACATAAGAATTAAAATAAAAATGCCGTAGAGAATTTTTTAATTATTCATGATTAATATAGTAATGTTTTAGGTGTTCTTGGAAATGGAATAACATCTCTAATATTAGCAGCACCAGTAATGTACATAATTAATCTTTCAAATCCTAAACCAAATCCAGCTGATTTGTAGAATCCATATTTTCTTAATCCAATATATCAATCTAATTCTTCAGGATTAATTCTAAAGAACTCACATCTTTCAAGGATATTATCTAGACTTGATTCACGTTCACTTCCACCGCATAATTCACCAATTCCTGGAACTAATAAGTCAGCAGCTGCAACAGTTTTACCATCTTCATTTAGTTTCATATAAAATGATTTAATTTCTTTTGGATAGTTAACTACAAATGTAGGACATTTGTTAATTTGTTCACAAATAAATCTTTCATGCTCTGTTCCTAAGTCTAAACCAAAATGAATGTTGTTTTCTTCAAATTTATGACCGTTATCAATTGCTTTTTGTAGAATATCTAAAACTTCTTCATATGTATTAATTTTAAATTTAGAATTAACTATTCCAGTAATTTTTTCAATTAATCCTGGTTCTAATTGTTCTTGTAAGAATTCCAACTCTGCTTTATTTTGTTGTAATACGTAACTAATAACACTTTTTAACATATCTTGCATTAATTGAATGTTTTGATTTAAATCAGCAAAAGCAACTTCTGGTTCGATCATTCAAAATTCAGAAGCATGTTTTGTTGTATGTGAATTTTCTGCTCTAAAAGTTGGACCAAAAGTATATATCTTTTTAAATGCTTGAGCAAATGCTTCACCATTTAATTGTCCTGATACTGTTAAACTTGCTTTTTTACCAAAATAATCATTAGCATAATCCTTGTTTTCATTAACTGTTACAATAAATTGTTCTCCAGCACCTTCAGCATCATTTGATGTAATGACTGGTGTTGTTACATAAACATAATTATTTTCTTGAAAAAATTTGTGAATTGCATAAGCTGCGGTTGAACGTACTCTAAAAATTGCTTGGAATGTTTTTGTTCTTGCTCTTAAATGAGAAATTTCTCTTAAAAATTCAGGAGAATGTTCTTTTTTTTGTAATGGGTAATCTTGAATTGCTTGATCTAATAATGTAATTGTAGTTGCGTAAATTTCAAAAGGTTGAGCTCTTGATGGGGTTGGAACTAAGATTCCTTCAACTTCAACAATTGAACTAACTCTTGATTTTGTTCCTTCATCAAATCCTTCAGTTTCTTCTTTATAAACTACTTGTAAATCATTCAAAGTAGTTCCATCATTTAAAACCATAAAACTAACAGCTTTTCCTTGACGATTTGAACGCACTCTACCAATAATTGTAATTTTTTGTTCTTTTAAAGTTTCATGTTTATAATATAAATATTTAATATCCATTTTAATTTTCTCCTATTTTTCTAAAACATATTTTTCAATAAATTTACCAACACCACCATTTAAGTTAGTATCAGTTTCATATTTTGCTATTTGTTTAATAGCAGGAACAGAATTTCCCATTGCAACTGAATTAGGTACAACTTCAAACATACTCATATCATTCATGTTATCTCCAAAAACTAATACATCATCAATGCTAATATTTAATAATTCCGCTAATTTTAAAACTCCATTACCTTTACTTGCTTTTAAATTAATAAATTCATAAATTGGTATTGTTTCAACATTACTTCTCATTTTATTTAAGAATTTAGCTTTATGTGTATTTTCAAATCATTCAAGCATTGCTGCTTCTTCTTTTTGTTCAACAAATATCATTAATTGAATTACATCTTGATAGTTTGTAAATGTTTTAATGTCTACATTCTCAACATTATATTTATTAACTCATTGTCTGTCTACTAAAGATTTAACTTTAATTTCTAAACCATTTGAATAACAATGAGCTGGAATTTTTGTATATGCTAATGTAGGAATATTTAATTCATACATTTTAAGCATAAATTCCTTAACTAAATCACTATCAATAGTTTTACAGTATCCTGGTTCAAAACTTGAAACTTTTGAGATCACTGATCCATTTGAAAAAATTGAAACATCAGCGTGTTTGTCTACATCAAACATTTTAGCTCTAACTGATCCACTTGATCATCCTTGCCCAGTAACTACAGCAATTTGTATACCTTGTGCTGCAGCTTTTTTAAGCATTACTAAGTCGAATTCGTTAGCTATTTCACCATGCTCTAAAACTGTTCCATCTAAGTCTGTTGCAATTAATTTGATATTTGTTAATTTCATTTATTTAATTTCCTTTTTTCTTATGATTTGTTGAATTTACATATAGTGTGTTAACTTCATATTTTTCTAAAAAATTATTGTCAATAATTTCTTTACTGATACCAAGATTTCTTAAAGCTCTCTCTGTTGCTTCATCATCTTTCATAATTTTGTTTTCAAATTGTAATCATCGATAAACTGTTTGATAGTAATGATGTTTTAATGATAAACAGTGTGTTGAATAATCATAAATTAATATTTCATCATCTTTTGAGAAAATTGATCTTTTTACAAATAATTTCATTGAATCATCAAATGGTGTTACATTATCGTTTCGACAATGTAAGAAAAACATTGGGAATATTAATTTTAAATTTGAATCCAATTCATAATATTGAAAAACATTTAAGTCTTCTCAATCTAAGCCAGTATCTTGAATTTGATTTTTTATAATTTTATTAATTGATTTAAGTACTTTTTTATGGCTTACAAAATGTTTTAATCACATATTTCTTGTATGTACTAGAAGTGTTTTAATACTTCCATAGTATGAGTCAGAAATTGCTCACTTAATATTATATTTTACAAACTCTTCGTTGTATTTTACAACACCATATTGCATTGTAAATCCACCCATACTCATTCCCATTAATCCTACTGTTTCAGGCTTATGGTTTTCATATAGTCATTTCATAGCTGCTCTAAAATCTTTAACTTCACTTGCTCCCATAGTAACAAATTTAGTATTTTGAGATTCACCATGATTTCTAAAATCAAAAACTAAGATATTATATCCTAGTTCAATAAAAGGTCTAGCTTCATATAAAGATCAATATTTATGTCCAGCAAATCAGTGTAATGATACAACTCACTTTTTAGAATTTGGATCAGTGATATATTTTAATGCAGAAATCACAACACCATCTTCTGTTTCAAAGTTAAAAGGAATCAAGTTATCAGTTGCTTTTAATTGCAGCTGAGGACTTTTATAAAATTTACGCATAATTTTATTCATACGCCTTATCTCAGGATAATAATATTTAGTCTTATTTGAATTACCCATTAAAGCTTCTAAAGTTTTATATAAGAATTTAAAACGTAAATTAACCCTTTTAAATATTCTTGTTCCTAACTTTGACCTTGATTGTTTATTTATTGTATTTTTTTTACTTTTGGACATATATTTAATCTCCTTATTTTTATTTTTTTTCGCTGTTTAAGTAATGGTAAATTAATAAATCATTAAAATAATGGAATGGTAATGATTTTGAAATTAAAACGCTTTTATCATTAATTTCAACTCCATCAACAATTAATGTATGAATTAAGCTCGCATTTAATTCAACATCTTTTGAAGGAACTTTTCCTGAAATAAAAATTGATTTACCTTTTTCTTTTTTAATTGCTTGAATAACTTTTGCTAAATGAGTTGAAGTCCCATATTTTGTAAAGAATATATATAAATCATTTGTTTGAGTATTTTTAATTCTATTATTGATTGAATCTCAATCAGAATCTAATAAAGTTACATTTAAACCATGATTATAGAAGAAGTTTGATAGATCCATAGCTGGTCCACGTAATACAGCTTCTCAATAACATATAACAATTCTTGGTGATGATTCAATTAGATTAATTGTTTTAACTAAATTTGATTTTTTAATTAAAGTGTAATTTTGTTTAATTAAATTAATGTAACCATTTGCTACATTTTCATCATTTTTTGCGATATTTAATTCAGCATGTTCTACGTCGTTTGCTAAACAAATCATAAAATCTCTATATCCGTCAATATTAATTTTTTTCAGTAAATTATAAATTGCACTAAACCCTGTTTTTGCACGTTTTGCTAATTCATCAATTTTAATATTTTCTTCAACAATTTGTTTTGAATTATTTTTAATATAGTCAACAATGATTAATTCACGTGATGTTAAATTATCTTCTTCAATTGTTGAAAGTTTTGCTAGAAAAGATCTCATATTTCCTCCATCTTTTTACGCTTAATTCATAAATATTTATAATATTTTATCATTTTTTGGAAATTATTTACTGATTTTAAGTTTTTCATATGCTAATTTAGCTATCATTGCTGCGTTATCAGTACAATATTCCATTTTTGGAACAAAAGTATTTGAAATACCGTATTTTTGACCTAACTCAATAATGATTTTTCTGATTTCACTATTAGCACTAACTCCACCAGCAACTGTTAAAGTTTTTGGTTTAAATTCTTCAATTGCTTTTGCTAATTTTGTTTCAACAATTTTAGTTGCAGCATATTGAAAACTAGCAGCTATATCTGCTACTGGGATTTCTTCATTCTTTTGATTTAAATTATGGATTAAATTGATTACAGCTGTTTTTAATCCTGAATATGAAAAGTCATAACTTTCATCATTTTTTGAAATAGGAAACTTAAAAGCTGTTTGATTACCTTCTTTAGCTAGTTTATCAAGCTTAGGTCCACCAGGATATTCTAATCCAATTACTCTTGCAACTTTGTCATAACATTCTCCAATTGCATCATCTAACGTAGTTCCAACCACTTTAAAATCATTAGGTGAATTAACAATTTCAATTTGTGTATGACCACCACTAACAACCATGGCTAAAACAGGATATATAAATTCATTTTCAATAGATGCTCCATAAATATGACCTTCAATATGGTGTAAAGGCATTAATGGTTTGTTAATGTAGCTGGCAATTGTTTCAGCAACTAGTCTTCCAATAATTAAAGACCCAATTAAACCTGGTTTTTCAGTATATGCAACATAATCTATTGTTTCAACTTTTGTATTTGTTGTATCTAATGCTGCTTTAATAACTCAAGAAATATTTTCTAGATGTAATCTTGCAGCTAATTCAGGAACAACACCACCAAAATTAACGTGTTGTTCTATTTGTGATGAAATAATATTTGTTAATATTTTTCCATCATCAATTATTGAAATTGAAAACTCATCACAACTTGATTCAATCGCTAATATTTTCATGTGTCCTCCTTTTATTTAGTACATTATTATAATTCTATAATATACAAATTAAAAATAAAAAAACTTAAAAATTAATTTAAGTTTTTATTAGTTTAATTATAGATCAAAAGCATAAGTGTATTCAGTTGTATATTTTGACTTATTATCAGAATAAATTTTAATAGTTTCTTTATTTGCTTCACTCTTACTTTCATAAATTAAAATAACTTCATCATCAAGTAATGCATTTAAAGCATTTTTTAAATTTTTCTTAATTGCTTTATTATAGTTTAGTATTTTAATTGTTGATTTTTCACCATCGGACTCATACAATACTTTCCATCATTAATTCAGTCTTTTACATATAATTTTCAGTTACTTTTATTATTATTAATTAGGTTTTGCATTTGTCTTCAACCATTAACATCACTTATTTTTCTTGTACTATTTAATGTGTTTGCTTCTTCAAATTTTGGTCATAAACTTAATACATAGTATAGTATAGTAACTCCAACTGGAGAGAAAGATTCTTCAATTTCTACTTTTTCATTTGTGAAAGTTACCTTCATATCGCCTTCTACTGATTTAAATAATTCATTTAAATCAGATGTTTTAATTGTTTTACCTGCTCCATCAGAATCTGCGTTTTTTCACATGAAACAACTGCTGAAGATCCTGTTGCTATTAATCCAACAGCACCTAAAATTGCTATTAATTTTTTCATTTCTGTAAATCCTTTTTTTCTAAAATGGCGTAACACCATAAAGTTAATATTGCAAAAAAACACTATAGTTGGAAATGTTTATATCGTATTATTGATTATAATCTTTTAATAAACTCTTCATACATTTTTGAAATGTTATACCCAAATTTTTGAGCAACTTCAGTATGTAAATAATCAATTTTAAAAATGTTACCGTTTTTAAACAACATTCTTAAATCAGCAGTGTCACCCATTACCCCTAATTTAACATCTTCAATTTGTTCTAAACCAAATTGCTTAATTTGACTTGCTGTTTGAATAAATTTACTAATGGTAAATAATCTTTTATTTGTTAATAAAATCATGTGGGCAAAAGCATTAATTTCCCCAACAATAATGTCAACAACAAATTCATTAGATACAAAATATTTTTCAACTTCTTGAAATTCTTTTTTGTCTAACAATTCATATTTATTAAAATTGTAAATTTCTAATTTACTTAAGTATTCTTTATTTATCATATATTGATTATACCAAATAAAAAAACACATTAATGTGGCTTATTCATCATTGAGCAAGTTGTTTATTTGGTTAGCATCTTCAACAACTTGCATTACTTGATCTAAATTATCAATGATAGCACCAGAAGCCAATTTGTGACCTCCACCGCCTCATTTAACTGCTAAATCATTGATTGCTAAATTATTTGAACGGAATTCAACTCTTCATTTACCATCTTCTCTAATAGAGAATGTAATTCAAATATCAATTCCTTCAATATCTTTTAGTAAGTTTGAAAATTTCCCATTTTCATCATAACTTAAATTATATTTTTTCATTAACTCATCAGTTAAAATAACATAACCAACTTTATGATCTGTTACTTTTGCTGAAGCAATTAATTCTGATTGTAAAGCTATTACAGGGAATGAACGCTTGTACATAGTTTTATACATTTCTGAAACATCAAATCCAGTTCCAATTAATTTAGCTGCTACTTCAAATGTTCTTGGTGATAATCCACCGAATAAGAATCTTCCACTATCTGTGCATATTCCATGATAAATGACTCTAGCAGCAACTGGAGTGATTTCTCAATTGTTTTGAATTGCTAAATCACCAACCATTTCACTTGCACTTGTATAAGTTACATCAACTCAAGATAAATCTCCATATGGTGTTGCATCTGGGTGATGATCAATTTTTAGTAAATAAGCACCTTTGTCATAATTTTGGTTATCAATTCTTTCAACATTACCACAATCAGTTACAATAACTAATGCTTCATTAAAAATTGATTCATCTGTAAATTCATCAGGTTTACCTGCATGTTTTAAGTATTCAATTTCTTCTCCAAATGCATAAACTTCTTTATTTGGGTAATTTGTTTTAATTAATTCTTTTAAACCTAATTGTGATCCATAAGAATCACCATCAGGAATAATATGCCTTAAAATAATTATCTTGTTGTATTTTTCAATAACGTCTTTAATCTGTTTGTAAATTGTCATAGTTCTCCTTGTTTTATTAAGTATATTTTATCAACTAATTAATAAAACATTTAAATTTGCAATAAAAAAGTAACTCTTTACAGAATTACTATTTTAATTAAAATCTAAAAAACTAATTATTTAGATGCTTTAGCTGATCTTTTTACTTTTGCATTTTTTAATTCATCTGCTTCAACTGCTTTACGTAATTCTCTAGCCATGTTTGGTGAGATTAAGTTGTTGATTAAGAAACTTGAAATTGATAAGTAAATTCAAAATCCAACTAATGTAGAATCGTTAATTGCTGCGAAAATTTCTACCATGTTGTGATCTGATGGACCATATAATGACATAAAGTTTGAAACAGTAGCGATTGTCCATGCGATCATTGGTAAAATGATACCATCAATTAATAATTTTTTAGATAAAGTTTTGTGTTGTTTGAAACTATCTACTAATGTAGCAATTACATAGAAAATTAAACTTGTTGATAATACTAAGTAAGCTACTGCTGAGAATCATACTCAAATTTGAGCTGATGATCCTGGAGCAACAATATTAACTTTTGAAACACCAACAACTCCTGCTGAAATTGTAATGAAAGTTAATACATATAATGAGTAGAAGATTACAGCTGGTCTAACTAAAATATTTTTAATATTTTTGTATTGTTCATTTCTAAAAATCATTAATGCATGAGCAATAATTGTTAAAATTACTCAAGAAATGAAAAATGTTGCTGCTACAGCTAAAGTTCTAACATCACCTGCTAAATCATTAACTAATCCATTAATTAATCCTCCAACAAATGCTGAAATAATAATTGCTGGTATAAACATTGTGATTAAGAAGAAATTGAATTTAAAGATTTCTAAACTATAAATTTTTCATCCTAAATTGTTATTTGCTTTATCTTGTAATGCTTTATGGTAAGCTATTGAATATTTTGAACCTGTTGCACAGTATTCGTATCCACGTTTTAAGTCAAAGAATAATTCATCTCCACGACCGTTAATTGAACGTCTTCTTTCTTTTTCATACATTTCTTTGATTGATTCTGTAACAACTTTTGCTGAATCAGCAAAAACTGTTAAGTCTCCTTCTCTGATAAGTACTGAACAAATTTCATCCATCATAATGTTTAAGAATTCTGGTCTAAATGCTAATCCTGAGTAAGCTGCATAATCAGCTTTAACTGCTTCGAAGTTTCCTTCTGCTAATTTAGCTTGTAATCCTTCTGTAAATGAAATTGTTTTTTGGTAGTTGTATAAAACGTTTGATTGACGGTTTTTCATGTAATCTTTCATTCCAATAACTGTTCCAAATAATAATTGTTTTGTTAAAGGTATGAACATTGCGAATACCCCCCCAACTAAAATCATTTTGAATGGATCCAATAATGTTTTTAGTAATGAGTTGGCTGCCATAAATCCGTTTAATACATAATTTCCACCTTCAGGAGAATTATTTGCAGCATTAATAAGAATTTTAATAAATTCTACATTTGTAGCTCCTCCAAGTGTAAATGCATCTGAAGTTAAGAAACCTGTTGTTGCTGCTCCTCCTGATGGAACTGCAGATAAAAGATCAAGAGCTGTTAATTTTGATCCAGCTGCTAGTAATATAGCATCAAGTCCTGCTGAATCTTTAATTCCTGCAACAACTAATAATTCATCTAATGTTTTATTTCAGTTTGTTCCTGATCCCAATTGAACTCCACCGATGTTGTAAATTGCAACTGAATCAATTCAAGCTGAGTAACCAAAATAAATAACTGCAACAACTAGTAATAAAATAACTAATCTAACTGTTTTTCTCATTTTTTTATTCCTTTCTTGTAACTTAAATATTATAACAAAAAAATCGAGCAGTTTCTCGATTTTAGATTTTTTGTGCACTTGTGCCCTTATTTAATTACTATATTAACAATCTTGTCAATAACAGCAATTTCTTTAATAATCTCTTTGTCTTTAATGTAACTAATGATATTCTCATGTTTTTTAGCTAATTCAATTAGTTTATCTTTAATAGTCCCTTTTTCAACTTCAATAGTTGCTCTTAATTTACCATTAATTTGTAATGCAATAACTACTATATTTGATACTAATTTTGAAGAATCAAATTCTGGTCATGTTGCTTTTGTAATTGAAGGTTTATGTCCAAGTTTTTCTCATAATTCTTCCCCAATAAATGGAGCATAGATACTTAACATTTTTACAAACCCTTCAATGTAAGGACGATATACTGGTCCTTGATGTTTATAAACCGCATTAACAAATACCATTAATTGAGAAATAGCAGTATTGAATTTTAATGATTGAATCATTTCTCCCACTTTTTTAACAACATCGTTATATACAAAATCAAGTTTTGTATCATTAACATCAGTTAACTCAGCAGATACTACCATTCGATAAGCACGGTGAATTCATTTTAATGCTGAATCTAATCCTTCTTCACTTCATGGTAATGAAGCATCCAACGGCCCCATGAACATTTCATATAATCTTAAACTATCAGCACCATGAGTTAAAACAATATCATCAGGACTAATTACATTTCCTCATGACTTAGACATTTTTCTTCCATCTGATCCTAAAATCATTCCTTGGTTAAATAATTGTTTAAATGGTTCTTTTACTGAAGTAATACCTAGATCATATAAAACATAGTTTCAAAATCTTGCATATAATAAATGACCAACAGCATGTTCTTGTCCACCAACATATAAATCAACTGGCATTCATTTTGCGAAACGTTTTTTAGCTTCTTCACTATTAATATTAATAAACTCATTTGGTCCATCAGCTAAAATGTAAGCTAAGTAATATCAACTTGAACCAGCAGATTGAGGCATTGTATTTGTTTCTCTTTTGTATTTAACACCATCAATTTCAACATTAACTCATTCTTCTACGTTTGCTAATGGTGATTCTCCAGTTCCACTCGGTTTGATATTTTTAATTCTTGGTAATTCAACTGGTAAATCTTCAATTAGAGTAATTTCTTGATTTGGACCATATAATACTGGGAAAGGTTCTCCATAAAATCTTTGACGTGAAAATAATCAGTCTCTTAATTTATAATTTGTTTGTTCTCTTCCATAACCTTTTTCAACAGCAATTTTTGTCATAACTTCAATTGCTTCTTTTTTATTCATCCCATTTAAGAATTCAGAATTAATAATAATTCCTTCACCAATAAAAGCTTTTGCATCTGTTTTGTTTTCAATAACATTTTTTTTCTCTAAGTTATATTTAGTTGCAAACTCTCAATCTCTTTTATCATGAGCAGGCACAGCCATTACAGCACCAGTTCCATAATTAGCTAATACATAATCACTAATTCATACTTGAATTTTTTCACCTGTATGTGGATTAATTGCATAACTACCTGTAAATACTCCAGTTTTTGTTTTAGAGTCATCCTTACGATCAATTTCTGATTTATTTTTAGCAAGTTCAATATATTCTTTAACTTCATCTAAATGATCTGGGGTTGTGATTTTTAATACATCTTCATGTTCTGGAGCTAAGACAATATAACTTACTCCATACATAGTATCAATTCTGGTTGTGAATACTGGGATTTTAAGATCATTAACTTTAAAGTCTAATTCAACTCCTGTTGATTTACCAATTCAGTTTCTTTGTAAATCTTTAATTGAACTATTTCATTTTAGTTCGTCTAATCCTTCTAATAAGCGATCAGCATAATGTGTTATTTTTAAAACTCATTGACGCATTTTACGTTTAGTTACTGGATGCTCTCCACGTTCACTAACCATCATTCCATCTTTTTCAATAATTTCATCATTAGCTAGCACAGTTCCTAATTCTTGACATCAGTTAACTTCAACATCACGATTTTCTGCTAGACCTTTTTTATATAGTTGATTAAATATTCATTGTGTTATTTTGTAATAGTTTGGATTAGCTGTTGAAACTTCTTTATCAAAGTCATAACTAAATCCCATCATTTTTAATTGACGTTTAAAATTCTTAATATTTTCTAAAGTAAAATCAATTGGATCATTTCCTGTTTTTAAAGCGTATTGTTCTGCTGGTAGTCCAAAAGCATCTCAACCCATAGGGTGTAAAACATCATATCCATTCATTTTTTTATAACGTGAAAAAACATCAGTTGCTGTATAACCTTTAACATGCCCAACATGAATCCCAGCTCCACTTGGATATGGAAACATATCTAGTACATAAGACTTTTTATCTGATGTATTAGTTGTTTTATATATGTTATTTTCTTCTCAATATTTTTTTCATTTTTTTTCGATCGCTTTATGTGAAAATTCCATTTTAAACTCCTTGTAAATATAAACTATTATTAATTTTACTATTTTTATAAATAAAAAAAAGTAATAATCAAATGATTATTACTTATGATATCTAATGGTCGGAATAATTGGACTTGAACCAACGACCTCTCCGTTATCAGCGGAGTGCTCTAACCAGCTGAGCTATATTCCGAAAACAAAAATATTGTATTATTTTTACAATATTAAGTCAATACAAATAGGAAAGAAAAGTAAAAAAGATGGCTCAAGCCATCTTTTCATATATATTGCTAAAATATATAAATTAACGTTTTGAGTATTGAGGTGCTCTACGTGCTCCACGTAATCCGTATTTTTTACGTTCTTTGATACGTGCATCACGAGTTAATAACCCAACAGCTCTTAACCCTTTTCTGTAATCTTCACTAGCTACTAATAATGCTCTAGCAATCCCTAAACGAGTTGCTCCAGCTTGACCAGTAAATCCTCCACCTTTAACTCTAACAGTTATATCAAAATCTTTTTCTGTTCCAGTTGCTACAAGTGGTTGTTCTAAGTCTTGAACTAATGTTGTATATGGGAAGAATTCTAATGCAGGAACACCATTAACAATGATGTTTCCTTTTCCAGGAGTTAAGATAACTTGAGCTACAGAAGTTTTTCTTCTTCCTGTTCCTCTATAAATAACTTTTTCTGCCATTATTTGTTATCTCCTTTTTTTACAAATGTTAAAACTTCTGGTTTTTGAGCTGCGTAAGGGTGGTTTTCACCAACAAATACGTGTAATGCTCTAAATTGATTTCTTCCTTGTACATTTTTTGGTAACATCAAACGAATTGAACGTTCTAAAATTTTAGTTGCGTCTAATTCTCTTTGAACTGCTACTGTTCTTCTTCTTAGTCCACCTGGGTGCATTGAGTGGTGGTAGTATGTTTTATCTGATTCTTTTTTACCAGTAAATAATACTTTCTCAGCGTTAATGATGATAACGTGATCACCATTATTCATGTGAGGTGTAAAGTCAACTTTGTGTTTTCCTCTTAAGATTCTAGCTACTTCTGTAGATAATCTCCCCACATTTTGCCCTGCTGCATCAACGATATATCAATTCTTTTTGATATCCTTTGCAGCAATTAATGTTGTTTGTTTCATGTGCTTATTTCTCCTCTTACATTGACTTGTCCGGGGTCTTATAAGTGTAGTAAGCATATTTATTATAATACATTTGGTTTTAAAATTAAACTTATTAAATAAAACTTTTTACATAAATAGGGCTTATGTCACTTATATTTTCAATTTTTTCAAAATCTGCTAATGCATTTAAAACATAAACTTTAAAATCTACATGATCATAGTCTTTAATTATGATGTAATCTGGATATTCTGCTTGTAATTCTTTTAGCGTATCTTCATCAATCAAAAATGGTTCTTTAATAACCTTTTTATTATCATATACACTACAAAATCATTTATTTGATCTAGCATCTAATAAACTAATACATTTTTGATTACCTGCTTGAATTTTTAATGAATCAATTAAGAAAACATTGATCTGATCATTTAAAGTTTTTAAGGTCTTCACAATTGTTAAACCAACCCTAACTCCAGAGTAACTACCGGGACCTTTAGTCACATAAAAATCACTAATTTGATTTAGTTTTAAATTATGTTTATTAAGTAGATTAATTATATTAGTCATAGTGATATCACTAACTTTTTTTGTATCTCTTTGAATAAATTCTTCAACAATATGATTTTCTTCATCAATTAAGATTAAGCATAATTGTCAATTGGTTGTATCAATAAACAGTTTCACTTTAATTACTTTCTATAATGAATTCTCTTGCAGATTCATTAACCTTTTTGATTTCAATTTTAACAATCTTTTTATTTGTTAAAGCTAAATTTATATTTGTTCATCATTCAATAATGTTAATTGCATTATCAAACTCTTCAATAAACATTTCTAAATCACTTTGTTTATCTAGACGATAAGCATCCATATGATTAATTACATTGGTTTTACTTTGATATTGATTCAAAATTGTAAACGTTGGTGAAGATACATTTTCTTTAACACCAAATTGTTTAATCAATGCTTTTGTAAATGTTGTTTTTCCAGCGCCAAGATCACCAGTTAGTAGAACAAAAACTTCACCACTTAATGTGTTAGCTATTTCTTGGGCAATTTTATTTGTGTCTTGGACAGAATTTGAAATAATTGTTTTAATCATAAATAAATTATAATATTTTCAAAAAAAACTTGTTAGTAAATAACAAGTCATTTTATATTTTATAATCATTCTTTGAATCTTCTGATATATAGTTTTTTGACTAACTGTGCTAATACAATATAACAAGTTACAAATCCTAAAGCTACAAATATGAATGATCAGTGTGGTGCTGACATTTGTACTAATTCACTAATTGGTGTGAATGGTATCAACACAGCAAATGAACAAATAACGATTGTTGCAATCAACATTGATAATGAACATTTTGATTGAATGAATGGAGTTTTTTCAGTTCTATAAACTTGCATAACAGCAGTTTGAGTCATTAACCCAACTACAAATCATGAAGCGTGAAATTTCATTGCATTATCTGTTCCATCTGGTGCTTCTCCTTGGAAAGGAACTAGTTTGTATCCAAAAATTAATACCAAGAATGTTAAAATATCAAATATTGAGCTAACTGGTCCATTAATTACAGCAAACCAGATAATATTCTTGGTTGTGAATGGTCTTGGTTTTTCTAAGAATTCTTCATCAACATTATCAAATACTAATGCAAACATTACAAAGTCATATAGTAAGTTTTGTAATAATAAGTGCAATGCTAACATTGGTTCTTCTTTTGTTAAGAATAATGCAACAATAACAGATATTACGTTACCAAAGTTTGAAGCTACAGTTACTTTAATATATTTCAACATGTTAGCTAAACTTTTACGCCCTTCAACAACGGCATTTTCAATTGCCATTAGTGATTCACCTGTTAAAATCATATCTGCTGCATCTTGAGCAATATTTGATGCTTCGCTAAATGAAATAGCAACATCTGATTCTCTTAAAACAGGGGCGTCATTAATTCCATCACCCATAAATCCAACAACATGTCTTTGAACTTGTAAAGCTGCAATAATTGTTGATTTATGAATTGGTGACAATTTAACAAATACATTACCTTGTTCAACAGCTTTATATAGTTGTCTTTCATCCATTGCTTCAATGTCAGCACCTGAATATAATTTAGTAATTTCAAAATCAACATTTTTACAAATTGCTCTTGTGATGATTTCATTATCACCAGTTAAAACTTTTGTTGATATTCCTTTTGAAGCTAAATTTTTAATTAATTTTTTAGAAGTTTTTTTAGGTTTATCAAAGAAAGTTCCAAATCCATAGAAGATTAGTTCTTCTTCAACGTCTTCATCTTGTAAAACATTATGTGCAATTCCAATCACACGATAACCATCTAAGTTTAATTCATGTGTTTTTTGAAAAATTGCTTTTTTATGTTTTGCATCTAATTTTTCAATTTTCCCGTTAATAGAAATTCTGTTACATACTTTTAGAACCTCTTCAACAGCACCTTTAGTAAAAATTTCTTTATCTTTTTTTGATGTTAAAATAACAGATAAAATCTTTCTTTCAAAATCAAATGGAATTTCTCATTCTTTTGTATAGTCTTCAACATCAGGTTTTTTAATTTTTGATGATAAAACTGCACTATCAATTGGGTTTTGGAATCCTGACTGGAAGTAACTATTTAAATATAGAACATGTTCAATAAATTCAGATTTCTCTCCGCGAACACCAGTTACTTTATCTAAACTAATTTCTCCACTTGTGATAGTTCCTGTTTTGTCAGTACATAAAATATCAATTGCTCCAATGTTTTGTACTGAGTTTAAATTTTTAACAATAATTTCTTCGTTTTCAATTTTTTTATAACCTCTTGTTAAGTTAGAAGTCACAATAATTGGCAACATTTCAGGTGTTATTCCTACTGCTATTGCAATAGTAAATAATAAACCTTTTAGTCAATCATGTTGTTGTAGTCCTGCTATTAAAAGCACAATAGGAACAACTGCAATCATGAAAGCAATTAGGTATAAAGTAATTCTTTTGATTCCTTTTTCAAAAGATGAACTTTTTCTTTTTTCTTTAACTTTTTTATCAATTAATGAAAAGTAAGTGTTTTGACCAGTAGCAACAACAATTGCTAATCCACTACCAGACATTACTTCTGTTCCCATATAACCGATATTTTCATAACTTAAGTGTGATTCAAATTCTTTCTCATTTGAATCTCTTTTTTGTACAGGGAAACTTTCTCCTGTTAATGATGATTGGTTAACATATAAGTTGTTTGATCATAAAATTCTTACATCAGCTGGAATAATATCACCATTTACTAGGTATATTATGTCTCCTGGAACTAATTCATCATTTTCAATTACTTCTGCTTCTTTAATCATTCTAATTGAATTAGCATTATCTAAAGCTTTATAGTTATATGAGATATTTCTAATAACTTTAGAAGTTTTTTTATTTTCTTTAATCATTTTTTTAATAACAATATGAGATCTAACTTCTTGAACAAATGCCATTGTTCCACTAGCTAGTATCATAATTAGCACAATAATGGCAGCTACTAATGAAAATGTGTCAGGGTCAGTTGCATATTCGTAAAAGTTAAAAGCATCAATCGCCATTAATATGATATTGAATGGTGAGAAGAATGTTTTAATGATTATTAGAAAAACATTGAATCTTGTTGGTTTTAATTCTTTACCTCCAAATTTTTCTCTGTTTGTTTCTACTTGTTGGTCATCTAAACCAAATTTATTTATTTCAAATTGTTTTAATAGTTTATTATTATCTGAGTCTACGTAATTGATTAATTCAAATTTTGTATTATTATTTAATTTCTTTAGTTTTTTCATAAATTTCCTATCTACGAATGCCTAAATATGAAAAATTTTTAACGTATAAAAAATAGTGACATATAAGCACTCTTTATAATATATAATCTCTTCAATGAACTCTCGGATGGAATACTCATAATATCACCTCTTTCTTCGTCTTTGAAATTATAGCATAAATATTTAATAAACAATAATAAGAAAATTTTTAATTAAATCTTTGTACAAAACCTTAAAAACTGTTTAAAAAATCTACATCATTTTGATGCAGATTTTTTTATTTATAGCATTATTAATTATGAAACTTTTACATTTATTCTTACTTATTCAGTTCAATCATTATTTGTTCACTTAAATTTTATTGTCACATTAGTAGATGGATTAAATATTTCATGAGTATCTTTTCCACTAATTGTTCAAATAAATTTATTTTTTTGTTTGTCTTTTACTGATGTAGATACCCCAACTTTATTACCGTTATCTGTGCGGTTGAATAATTATCTAAACCTTCTTTGTAGTTTTTAATAATGAACCCTAATTCTAATAACGATTCATTTTTTAATTTTGTTTGAGTGTTATCTTCTGGCCATTTACCAACTTTTTCTAAGTATGGTAAAGCTCAAATATTTGTATTAATTGTATTTTTTTGATCTTCATCATATCTTTGATAAACTGTTATTACACTTGTGACATTAGTTTTAACATCTGATGAAACTTTAACTGTTAAATACTCTTTATCTCCTTCAACTCCAACACCAGCTTCAACTTCTGCTTTAACATTATCATTATCTGTTTTAACACTAAATGATTTTTTAGTTAGATTTTTACCATAAACTTAGAATGTATTTGTATCGGGTGTTCCCATATCATAGGTAAGTTTCAAACTTTGGTTCTAGATATAACGTACCTGCATTTGAATATAAATTATTACGTATATAACCTACTTTATAAGTTATAGATACCTTGTATTCTAGGCTAGCTTCATTTGTTCACTCAAAACTGATTTTTTCAATTCCATTAATCGAGTTAAGATCAGTCGCAACTTTTTGTTCAATTTAAATGATTCTATTACTTTTCAACTATATTCATTTTTAATATTTTCAAGTGCATTATTAATATCACTTGTTATATTGGTTTTTTCTTTTATTGCTAAATTGAAATCAGAAACGATTTCACCATTTAATTTCAATGATACTTTTAGAATTGCATTTTGTGTAAGTTTTTTTTAAAAATTTATAGAAAATTTATAGTTTAAATAAAACTTTTGTTCATTTTCAGTATCTTGTGTTAATTTTAAATCAATATAATTATTAACGTTTGAATCATTTTCACCAATATTTTCAAGTTCAGATGCAATTTCAAAATGATCATTTTTACTATTATCAAAGTTTTTAGTATGAATTTCCATTGTTTTTTCTTCATCTAAATATCATTCATTTGAATTCACTGTTGTTACTAATTCAAGTTTTGGTAAAATACTTACATTAAATACCATTGAAGTATCTGTGTCGTTTTCATCTCAAACTTTTATAGTAGAGCTTAATTTTTCATTTTTAAATTACTAATTGTAAGAATTTGATTATCATAAGAAGCTCCAACCAAATTATTTGATGAACTAACTTTAATAGTTTTTCCTAAAATATTTTTACCTTTTAATTTTAATTGAATTGAACTTGATGTTCTCATATCAATATTTTGATCATTAATTTGTTCAAATACAATTGATTGATATTTTTTAAGTGTTCCATCAATAATGAAGGACCAAAAAAATTATCTACGTAATCAATTTGTACATTATATTTAAATGATGATTCATCATTTCAATTAAAAGTTACATTTTTTATTCCAGCAATTGATTTTAATTTTTTTTCAACTTCAGTTTGTGCACTATCACTATTTTTAAATTCAATTGTTTCAAACTGTGCTTTCGCCTTTTTAATAGTTGGTTTCACATTTGCTGTAGTTCAATTGTACCTTCACATATTTCAGGCCCTAAACTTTTATTGTCATAAGTTATTTTTACAGTATATAACTGTGTTGCTCATAAATCTCATGTAATTGTAACTTGTGAAACCCCTTAAATACTTGTAAATGAAGTTTTAATAAAGTTTTGGCTTTAATTTTTGATTTATATTTACTAATATTTTCTAATACAGATTTATTTGCAAGATTTAATTTTGATGCAGTTAAATTATTTTTAATATTAATCTTAACATTTTTAATTTCTGGCCCTATTATTGAATCTTCATATGTTAAATAAACATGGTATGATAGTTGTCTTTTTACAGCTTCATTTATTTTGACTTTAAAAGTTTTGACTCCATTTAATTGTTTAAATGCATTTTCAATACTAGATACAATATAATTATTCTCTTCAAAATAAACTGTATTAAAAAATTCACTAACTTCTTCAACAGATTTAAAATTATTTAAATTTATATTTACATCAAATTCTCCATCACTAGCTTTTAATCATGCATAACTAGTTTTAAGTTTTGATTTCACATGTATAGAATTTGCTATGCTATTACCATATATTGAACCTTTAATTGAATCTAGCCCTTCAAATTTTCAATCTTTTTTATTTTGTATAAATTAATTCCTTCTTGTTTAGTATTAAATTGTTTACCATTTGCATACTATTTGATTTCAATTTTTAATAGATTTTCATTAACTTCTATATTATTAGCTGTTTTATCTTTGCTTTCTTCATCTTTAGCTTTTATTAAAGAACAAGATATAGCGGCTGTACTTGATGCTGATGCAAGACATACTGCAGCTTGTAAAGTAATTGTTTTTTTCATTTCCCTAACCTCTTTATTATTTTTGTATAATTAAAAATTAGTTGGTTATTGGTCGTATGCTTCTCATTCTATTAAATTTTGTTATTTTTGCTTTTAATAATTTAAAAGTTAAATCTTTTTCTTTAAATGTGCATGCTAAAAAATGTTTTATTAAACTAATAAAAACAATTTGAATATTTTGATCAGACTCATCATTTGTTATGTTATTTAGTTCATAATTTTCAATTCATAGTGAAAAATCAATTCTTTCTGTTTCTTGAATAATTCAATCACTTTTAAACATAAAACTGATTGTTAGAAATACTAATAATCCAATTAAAATAATTCTCATTACTGAACATACAATAATAACTATTTGAATACATGTTGGTAATGTATCGTTGAAATTACTTAAAAACAATGTTTTGATAAATTTAATTGCAATAAAAGGTATAACAAAATTAGTAATCTAAAAATTAAT
This sequence comes from Mesoplasma melaleucae, assembly GCF_002804105.1. Taxonomy (NCBI): domain Bacteria; kingdom Bacillati; phylum Mycoplasmatota; class Mollicutes; order Entomoplasmatales; family Entomoplasmataceae; genus Mesoplasma; species Mesoplasma melaleucae. The sequence continues at coordinate 636,545 of NZ_CP024964.1, forward strand.
TTTAAATTTTTTTAGCTAATATACCAATATTTTTATTTTTTATTAGTTCTTGTTCATTTTTTAAAATCAATATTAGTGTTTCAGAAGTTAATAAAATAATTAAGATTGCTGAAATTAAAGTATTAGTTTTTTCAATAAATCTATTTATAAAAACAAAATTATCTATTTTTATAACATTAAATGAAATTAAAAAGACAAATAAAACGTACACAAAAAATACTAAATGAATAAAAAATGCATTTACTTTTTTAAAATTATTTTTTTGCATAAAACCTGCCTCCTATATTGTTAAATACATGTAATTTTACTACTTAGCAAACAAAAATAAGTTTTTTTAAGTATTTTTTATGCACTATGAATGAACTAACAAATATGAAAAATAATATCTAAAATCGTTAAGTTACAAAAAAATAGAACTAAATCCACATTTAATTCTATTTTAAGAATAAATTTTTATTTTTTAATAATCATTGATGGTTGAGTCATTTCTTTTGGAATTTCTAACCCCATAATGTCTAAAATTGTTGGTGCAACTTTAGCGATTGCTGGATCAAATTCACTTAACTCTACTGATTTATCAGTAACAATAATTGGCACTAAACTTGTTGTATGTTTTTTGTTCGGTCCACCGTTTTCATCGATCATAATTTCTGCATTACCATGGTCTGCTGTAATAACCATTACACCATTGTGTTTTAATACAAATTCATCATGAATACGTTTTAATTGTTCATCTAATACTTTAACACCTTTAACTGTTGCATCATTGTTTCCTGTATGTCCAACCATATCACAGTTTGCAAAGTTTAAAACGATTAAATCAAATTTATCTTTTTTAACTTCTTCTATTAATTTATCTGTAATTTCAACAGCTGACATTTCTGGTTTTAAATCATAAGTTGCTACTTTTGGTGAAGCAATTAAATCAATACTTGCATGAGGTAAAGTAATTTCTTCTGGTTTAGCTAAACCATTTTTAAAGTAATCATTTCCTCCATCAAAGAAGAATGTAACGTGAGCAATTTTTTCAGTTTCAGCAATTCTTAATTGTCTTAAACCTAAACTTGAAATATATTCTCCTAATGTATTTGTTAATGGAGTTGGTGGATATGCAATAAATGGTGAAGTTACACTATCTGCATATTTCATTGTTGAAACAAATCTAATTTTATCTCCAATGAAATCAATTCCTTTAAATGCTGCATCACTTCATGCTGCATAATTTTTGTTTGTCATGATTGATGCCATTTGAATAGCACGGTCTGGACGGAAGTTTGTAAAAATCATTGCATCATTTGTTTTTAATTCAGCATCAACAACACTTGCATTGTAAGCTGGAACGATCATTTCATCATCTAATCCACTTTCGTATGCTTGTTTTACATATTGAATTGGATCTGTGAATTTTGGTTGATCAACTTTTCTTTCAGTAATTGTTTTATATGCTTCTGCACTTCTTTCAAATCTTTTATCACGATCCATTGCGTAGTATCTTCCACTAATTGATGCAATTTCTCCAATGTTGTTGTTATCTTTAATAACTTGTAATAATTGATTAATGTATTGTTCAGCTACTTTTGGAGCTGTATCTCTACCATCAGTAATTAAATCAAATTTAATATTTGTTAAACCAAATTTAACTGCTGCTTTATACATAGAAATCATGTGGTTTATATGTGAGTGAACTCCACCATCTGAGAATAATCCCATTAAGTGTAATGCACTACTGTGTTCTTGTACATATTTAAATGTATCAACTAAAACTTCATTTGTAGAAAAACCATCAACTTTAACTTCATAGTTTAATTTTGCTAGAGATTCCATATTGATTCTTCCAGCACCTAAGTGAATATGTCCAACTTCTGAGTTTCCCATTTGTCCTTCAGGTAATCCTACTCATTCACCTAATGCATGTGCTTTAACTCATGGATACATTTCCATCATTTCTTTTACAAATTTTTGATCAGCATTAGCAACTGCATTACCAGCACCAGCTTCTTCAATTCCTCAACCATCTAAAATGGCTAAGATAACAGGTTTTTTAACTTTCATTTATTTTTCTCCTTGTTATTTTTTTAAGATGTACTTGTTAACAAATTCTGCAACAGCACCTTCTGTATTTTCTTTATCAATATATATTTGAGCAGCATCTTTAATTTGTTGTTCTGAATTTTTTAAAGCTACTCCAATTCCTGCATGTTTGATCATTGGTAAGTCATTCATACCATCACCCATTGCAGCAATGTTTTTGATTGGAATATTAAAGTAATCAGATAATCAATCAATCGCAAACTTTTTATTAATACCAGGCGCGTTGATTTCAGCTAGTTTTCCATCGTTTGTTGAGATGTTTAAATTAAGATCAGCCTCAATTTGGTTATAAAAATCATAATTACCATGAAATCCTAAGATTTTAAAGAAATTAAAATTAAAGTTATCTTTAACATCATCATAAATTAAATATTCTCCGTCAAAGAATCTTCCTTCTCAGTGGCATTCTTCATTATTAACATCAGCTACTTTTTTTGAAAGAATAACTGTATTTAGATCATCTACATATCCTCATAAAATGATTTTTGTATTTTTAGCTGCTTCAAATAACTTTTTAGCTTGGTCAGATTTAATTGGATTACTTTTTAAAACTGTTTCAGTATTTAAATCATAAATACATCCAGCGTTACATCCAATTAAAATTGCATTTTCTTCGGCCAAATTATGTTCCTTTAAATTATTTGGTTTTGCTAAAACTGGTCTTCCAGTAACAAAAGCTACTTTAGTACCAATTTTTATAGCATCTTGTAATGGTTTAATATTAGATTCAATGATATTTCCCATATTATGATAAGAAGTACCATCCATATCTAAAACTAAAAGTTTGATTTCGTTCATTCGTTCATTAATTATTTTTTGTAATTGATTAATGCAATAAAATCATCAGCTTTTAATGAAGATCCACCAACAAGTGCTCCATCAATGTTTGGTTGTGACATTAATTCAGCAATGTTTGATGGGTTAACGCTTCCACCATATTGAATAGTAATTTTGTTAGCAGTTTTTTCATCATAAATTTTTGCTAAGTTTTTACGGATAGCTTCACATACTTTTTCAGCATCTTCACTTGTTGCAGTTTTACCTGTTCCAATAGCTCAGATTGGTTCATAAGCAATGATTGTTTTTAATGCATCTTCTGCACTAATTCCTTTATATGCTTTTTTAATTTGTGCATTAACAAATGTAACAGTTTTTTTAGCTTCTTTAGTTTCTAAAGTTTCACCACAACAAATGATTGATGTCATTCCTGCAGCTAATAAAGCAGTAGCTTTTTTGTTAACTGTTTCATCAGTTTCTCCAAACATTTCTCTTCTTTCTGAGTGACCAATAATAACGTATTGTACTCCAATTTCTTGTAACATTGAAATTGAAACTTCACCAGTATATGCTCCATTTTCAGCAAAGTGAACATTTTGAGCAGCAACTTTAATATTTTTTGCTTTTTCAATTCCTGTTCCTAATAATGTAAATGGTAAACCTAATCCAGCAACTACATTTGATTTTTTTGCAGCTTTATCAACTTTTTTTAAGAAAGTTAATAATTCAGCATTAGTTCCGTTCATTTTTCAATTTCCAAAAATTACTTTTTCTCTCATAATATTTCTCCCTTTTGTTTTTTGTACATTTTTAATTATATAACATTCATAAAATATTGAAAATAAAAAAGATAACAACATTATCTGTTGTCATCAATTTTATTTATTTACACGGATATTTACTCTTGCTACTTCAATTCAATCAAGGTTTGCATACTTAATTTTAAATGTTGCAGCTGTTGTTTTTCATGAAATTCATTTTGTATGTTCAATCTTCGCATCAATTTTTCAAGCAAATTCATTTTTTGACTGATCAATAGTTATAATAGACATTTCAAAATATTAATAGTCTGTAGCGTCTTTAAATTTTTCAATTTTGTCTAATTCAGAATTGAAATTTCTGATTGTGAATTTCAATTCTATGCTATTTCCAACGTTCATAGTAAGTTTATCTGATCAATTATTTCTGTTTTCACTAGGTAGGGTAAAGCTAAAATGTTTACATTAATTATCACTTGTTCTGTTTGATCAACAGTTTGATAAACTGTTATTTTACTTAAAGTATTATCTTTGATTGTTGAAATAATTTTAACTTTTATAAATTGTAAGTTTTCTTCAACTTTAACGTCACCCACGATTTCGGTTTTTAAATAAGGGTTATTTGTTTTAACACTGAATAATTTTCCTGATAAATATTTACAATAAACATTAAAAGTATTATCTTCAGGCTTTCTCATATATAAGTAACATCTGGCACATCTTCAAATTCTGGTATTATATATCAAATTTCTTTATTTATAAAAGTTATTTTACCTGTGTTACCAAGTTTATAAGCTACAAATACTTCATATTCAAGTTCATCTTCGTTTGTTCACTCAAAAATAAAACTTTTAATTCCATCAACTGATCTAAGATCATTTTCAACTTGGCTTTTTAGTTGAGGTTATTGACCATTTTTTCAAGTAAATTTATTTTTAATATTATTTAAGATTTCTTCAATATTATTTGTAAGGTCTACAGCTGGGCTAATAACTAATTTAAATTGTGAAACTATTTTACCATTTAATTTCAATCCTATTTAAACATATCCATTTTCAGGAATTGCTTTTTTAAATTTGTAATGCAAGTAAAACTTTTGCTGATTTTGAGCATCTTGTTTTAAATAAACATCAATATAATCTTCAACTTTTGGATTTCCTTCGACATCTTGAAGTTGAGAAACAATTTCAAATTTATCATTTTTAGCGTTATAATAATTTTTTGTCATTATTTCTTCAATTTTTTTATAATCAAGATATCATCCATATTCTGAATTCATTTTTGTTACTAATATTGGTTTTGGTAAAATAGTTACTGCAAATTCCATTGTATCATTAGGAGAATTAACTTCTCAAACTTTTATAATAGATTTGATTTCATCATTTTGTTTATTTATAATTACCATTTTTGGTCGTTATCTAGAACTTCTATACCACTATTACTTGAGATTGCTTTGATAGTTTTATCTGCAATATTTTTACCTTTTAATTCTAATTCAATTGAATTTGATGTTCTCATATCAATTGACTGATCTTCAATCTGTTCAAAATATGGCGACTCATATTTTTTAAGATTTCTAACTAATGAAGTTGTTTAAAATAATTTCCTGTGTATTCAAGTTTTACATTATAATTAAACAGTTTTTCATCTTCTCATCTAAATGAGACACTTTGCACACCATCAATTACTTTTAAACTTTCTTCTACTTTTTTTGAGCTTCAACACTATTTTTGAATTTTTTACTTTCAAACTTAGTTTTCACCACATTAATTCTTGCTTGTATATTTGTTTTCAACTGAATTGTTCCTTCTGCTGTTTCAGGACCAAAACTCTTTTCATCATATTTTATTTTTGCTATATATGATAAATCTGCCCATTTACCCATTTACCATTGATCTCATTAAACAGAAACTTCAGAAATTCCAATTATTTTTTTAAAAGTTGATCTAATAAATCTTTCAGCATCTAGTTTGAATCATATTTTTTATTATCTTTAGTAATAAGTTTTTTGTTGCAAATACATCTGTACTTAAGTTATTTTTAATATTTACTGTAACTTGTTGTGATTCAGGACCTGTAATAGACCCTAAGTATGTCAACTTTATACTAAATGCTAACATTAGCCTAGTTTTAGTTTGTTTTTCAACGATTGGTATTTTAAGACCATTTAATGCTTTGAATGCATTTTCAATTTCAGTCTTTGCTACTTTTTCATTTAAGAAGTAATTTTGGCTTAATTTTTCAGCTGTTTCTTTACTACTTTTTCATTAATAATTTTAATATTTATATCAAACTCACCTGTTGAAAATTTGCTCAAATATAATTCTTTTTTAAAGTTGCCTTTATATGAATTGATTCTGGTTCAATATTTCCATATGATGAAGATTTTACTTTATCCAAACTTTCGAATTTTCAATTTTTATTTTGTTGTACATCGTTAATTGCAGACTCTTTTCCATCAAATATTTTTCCTTCTAAATATTCTTGGATTTTTTTAATAGAGTTTGGTTAACTTCTTTATCTTTTGTACTTGGGTCTGTTGTTCCGCCTTTGGTTTTTTCACCCTTCAAAAAGCAAGACACAATAGTTGTGCTTGCGCTTGTAACAATTCCCACTTCTGCCAGTAAAGCAATTGTTTTTTCATATTCCTAACCTCTTTCCTTATTTACATAAGTTTTTTAGATTAAGTTAGTTGGTGGTACGTTTCTCATTCTGTCAATTTTTATAAATTTTGATTTTAAAAGATTAAATTTTAATACAATGGTTTTAATAATGTACATCAAAAAGAATCTTACAAAGACATTAAAAATTAATTCAATTTCTTCACCACATTCATTATTTGAAATGTTTTGCGGTGTATATATTTTAATTCATAATTCAAAATCAAGATCTTCATTTTGTTCTATAAATCATTCTTTTTTAAATATATAAATTAATAACACATAAATAAATATAAGTAGGATTATAATACCCATAATTGAAAATAAGATAGCTGCTACTTGAATTGAATCAGGCAATGAATCTGCAAAAAAAGACACAAATGAATATCTAACAAGTTTAATGATAATAAATGGCAATACAAGTATGGTTAGTTTTAAAAGGCCTTTTAAGTTTTCTTTTTTTAATAATAGTTCTATATTTATTCCTCGTTGAAAAGCATTTTCATTTTCAAAAATAAATTTTAAAATCTGAAATGTTAAAATGCCAAACAATACAAATAAAAGAGTACCATTTACTTTTCCCACAATAGCATTTCCCATATTAATATGTCTAATTTTTATTATTTCAAAAGACAGTAGTAAGGCAACAACAAGGTATGCACTTACTAAAGTATAAATTGCTATATTCAAAGTCTTTTTAAAAACACTTTTCATTATGTTGTTCTCCCCTTTTTACTAGTTATTTATAATTTTACTCTATTTTTGCAAAATAAAAAAGCACGCAAGGTGCTTCAACATTTTTAAGTGGTGGTTGTGGACGGAATTGAACCGCCGACACGCAGAGCTTCAATCTGCTGCTCTACCAACTGAGCTACACAACCAATGGCGACCCCAACGGGACTCGAACCCGTGATCTCCTCCGTGACAGGGAGGCGCGATAACCAACTTCGCTATGGGGCCATTAAAAATGGTTGCGGGGGCAGGACTTGAACCTACGACCTTCGGGTTATGAGCCCGACGAGCTACCAACTGCTCTACCCCGCGATAAAAATGGCGGAAGATGAGGGATTCGAACCCCCGCTCGGGTTTCCCCGACTCTCGGTTTTCAAGACCGATCCCTTCAGCCGGACTTGGGTAATCTTCCATGTAATATTCAAGTTGCAACCATATTTTATTAACTAGTGGTGGACCTTATTGGACTTGAACCAATGACCGTCCGGTTATGAGCCGGATGCTCTAACCAACTGAGCTAAAGGTCCTTTAATAAATGGTAGCGGGGGCGAGATTTGAACTCGCGACCTTTCGGGTATGAACCGAACGCTCTAACCAACTGAGCTACCCCGCCGTAAAAAAATGGTGGACCCTATCGGGATCGAACCGACGACCCCCTGCGTGCAAGGCAGGTGCTCTCCCAGCTGAGCTAAGGGCCCACAAAAAAATATAATGGTCGGGAAGACAGGATTCGAACCTGCGACCCTTCGGTCCCAAACCGAATGCTCTACCAAGCTGAGCCACTTCCCGATACGACAATGTTATTACTTTTCAATAACAACATTAAAATTTTATTTGGTGCGCCCGGAGGGACTCGAACCCCCAACCTTTTGATCCGTAGTCAAACGATCTATCCAATTGATCTACGGGCGCATTTTTTTGTTATTATTGGTACACCTTAATTTAAGGGACTTTTTTATTATAAATAAGTTTTATTAAAAAAACAATAGATTTATTGGAAAATTATAATTGTATAAAAAAATCGTTTAAACCCTTAAACGACTTGCTTTTTTTGGAGGCGGCAATCGGATTCGAACCGATGATCAGGGTGTTGCAGACCCATGCCTTAGCCACTTGGCTATGCCGCCATGAAAGTACTATATAAGTATATAAAAAAATAACAGTTATGTAAATTTAAAACAAAAAAAATAAAAGATTTTACCTTTTATTTTTGTAGTCTTTTTTGATTTTTAATAATTGCTAATCTATAAGATGTTGAGAATCCAATATATAGCCCTGCAATAACGAAAATAAAGATAATAAATCAGACAATTCCAGTAACTCCTAAAAGTCCTTTAGGGTTAGTAATTTGTAAGAAGAAGTATGGATATGCATAAATTGAAGTATTTGGTGTTCCACCAGCTTCTCTAATTAATCCTCTAATGATTGAGTATAATCCATATACTACTAATCCAATAATTCCGTGAATTCAGTTCATATGCATTTTTTTAGTTGTAAGTTCTTCGTAATGTGTATGTTTCATACCAAAGATAATATAAAGTACAAAAGCAATTGGCACTATTGTATGGAATACTTCATTTTGAATTACTGATAATGGCTCTAAGAAAATAGCTTGAATAACTGTTTTTCCATTTGTCAATCTACTTGCTATAGTAACTGGTCTTAAAGCTAATTGATAAATTAAAAAAGTAATTGTGATATATGTTCCTGAAATAATTGAAACGTTATCACTTAATATTCCTTTTTCACCTTCATTTTTTGGTTTAATTAATGCTACATACATTCATGCTAATACTAGTAAATTACTTAATACTGTAAAAAATGAACTTTTAAATAACATTTGCTCAAATGGCATATATCTTGCTCGTATTAGTGATCCATCTGATTTTATAGTTATTCCAATTAATTCATTTATATGTTCAGCACCGACATCACCTGATATTCAACCACTTTTATTTGCAATTCCATAATCAATAAGCTCTTTAATAGTAGTTTTACCACTTGCAATTTGATTATTAATATCATGCGTTCAAATACTGTATTTAATAAGTGGTTCAAGATATGCTTCTAATACCACAAATGTTAATATAACAATAAAAATTAATTTAAATCATAATTTTCAATCTTTAACATTATAGTTTTTATATCAATTTTTAAAACTGTCTTTATTTAATTTAAAACTTGTCATTATTAAATCCCTTTCCAATAAAAAAGTATATAACCCTTTGAAAAGATTATATACCATTTTAATAAAATAACTATTTATTGGTTCTTAAGATGTTGTATGCATCAACTACTTTTGGATCATAAACATTATTGTTGAAGAATGGTTGTAAGTTACCTTTATAACCTTCTCCATGTAAGATAATTGGTTCAAATATATCTTTATATTTTTCATACATTGAACCAGGTTCAACTGCAGCTTCCATTGTTTCTTTAAATCCAGTTGGAGTTCCAGTATAGTCTGAAATATCTTGTGCATGCGCAATATAGAAATTAATAAAATCATATGCGGCATCTTTATGACTTGAGTCTCTTGCCATTACTAAATTATCTGAATAAATATTTGTTGTTTCATATTGTTCAACTGCATCTGATGATGCATTATTACTTAGTTTTGCATTTGGTCGACCATATAAGAAATAGATTTTATCTTCTCTTTCAGCTCTAGTTAGTAAATCTTCTTCAATTTCACCACCGTCACCATCAGTTTCACCATCTTCACCATTGTAAACTACATTGGCATTGGCAGCATCACCATTATACATCACAGCAAAATCAAAGTTTCCTTCACTTGCTGTTGAAATTAATGAATCTCCTTGAAGTCCTACATTTTTATATTTTAGTAATGCAGCTAATTCTTTTGAAGCAACATCAATTCTATCTTGTGATGTAAAGTTTCCTTCACCATATAGTTTTTGACCTGCGATTGCAAAAACATTTTTAGAATCTTCATTTAGTACAACTTCTTTTCCAGCAGCAGCAGCTTCTCATAAAATGTTTCATGAAAGTGCTGAGTTATTTAACACGTAAGTTGCGCTTGGATCATATGATTCATTAGTTGCTACAGGATTATATGTTTTACCACCATCAACTGTTTTTGAAATAAGATCTGGATGAGTTTCTAATAATCATTGAATATTAGCTCCTCCTGAATCTTTTCCTTTTGAGTTAGGATTAACAACAATAATTAAATCACCTCATAAATAAGGTAATGCATAATCAACAATTGTTCCTGTTCCTAAACTATGAGTTGACTGTTCATCATATTTAACTTTACTTGCAGTCATAACATTTAATAAGTCACCACTGATTGTTTTTGTGTCATCATTTGTTTCAATATCTTTGTTAATTTCAATTTCTTTGTCATTAACTTTGAATTTTTCTGATTGCACATTAATTTTTGAATAATCTAAAGCTTCCAATTTACCTTCATTAGCTAATTTTTGTACCATGTAATCACTTGGAACCATTAAGTCATAACTGAATGTGTAAAGTTTGTTATATAAAGTTTCATTTGAATCATATTCTTGATAGTTAACTCTTACTCCATATTCTTTTTCAAATTCTTGAATTAATGATGGATCAATATATTCTCCTCAGTTACCAATAACTAAGTCATAAATATTATTCATAACATAAGCAACAGTCAATCCACTAAATGAAACGATTGCTAATAAACTAACTAACATTACTTTTCAACTTCTTGCAATAAAGCCTTTTGTAAAGTTTGCTTCATCAATATCAGTTGGGAAGAATTTTTCTTTTTCTTTGCTAATTTTAACTTTTAATTCAGAAATTTTAACATTTTTGCTTTCAATCAATTTATTGATACCAATTTCAAACTTATTAATTCTTTTAATTTTCTTTTCTTTTAAATTAACATTATTTGGATTGTTTGCAATTTTTTGATTCAATTTGTTAGTTACACTAACTTTTCTAAATGCTTGAGTTGCTACTAAATCTAATTTAGCTGCAAGTTCATTAATTTTATTTTCATTTAGTTGTTTAATATCTTTTAATTTTTCAACAATCATTCTTAATTTAAAGTTATTTTTTCCTTCTTCAACTTCAATTTTTCATTCTTCATAATATTTAATTTTTTTGTTATATCAGTTGATTGTATTTTTTGAAGGGTTTTCCTCTGCTTTAAATTCTTTTTTTAATTTTTTAATTTTTTTATTAATTGAAGCAGCTTTTTGAATAGCTTCATTTTCTTTTTCAGTTAATCAAGCTATTTCTTCAGCTAAGAAAGTAATTTTTTCTTCAACTTTTTCTAGTTGAATAGACAATCTAGCAGCTTTTTTAATATCTGCTGATTTACTAATTTGTTTTTTCAATTGTTTTTGTTTTGCTTCGGCTTTTTTTAATCTTGAAACATATCTTTTTTCACGATTAATAGTATTTTGAAGTTTATATCTTTTTCACTCCAATTTAGCAATTTTTTTATCATAGTTTTTTGAACTTGCATGTTTAAGTTTTAATTTTAAAACATAATATTTAATTCAAACTGAGAATCTTTTAGATTTTTTAATTTTTGTAATTGTTTCTAAAGATATTAATAAATCATTAATTTCTTTTTCCAATTTATAAACATTTTTTGATTTGTAAGTTCCATTTTTGATTTGTGATTTAACTGTTTCTTTTCTTTCGTTAATGAAAAGTACAGCATTTCAAATAATTACACCTGCTGCAATAATGGCAACCATCATTGTTGCAAATGCAAATATATATGGTTTTATTCTTTTTGATGAATAAATAAATGATGCAACGTTAGTTTGATCTCCACCTGTAAAGTATGAAATAATGAAATCATCAAAACTCATTGCAAAGGCAATAACTGTTGCAATAATAATTGCAGGTTTTAAGATTGGTAAAATTACTTTAAAAATAACTGTTCCAGTTTTAGCACCTAAATCAAAGCTTGCTTCAACAATTGATTTATCTACTTTTCTTAATCTAGGCATTACTGTAATTAATACATAGGGAACGTTAAATGAAACGTGCGCCATGATTAATGTAAAAATCCCAAATTTAATACCACTTAATAAGAAAATAATCATTAAAGCAACAGCTGTAATAATATCTGCGTTAATTAATGGTATGTTGGCAATTGACATTCATTTACTTTGTTTTCTTTTTATTAAACGGCTTAATCCAATAGCTGCCATTGTTCCAATAACAACACTAATTACTGTTGAAACAACAGCTACGAATAGTGATGTAATAATTGATTTAATGAATGGAGAGTTCTTGAAAAATTCTTCATATCATTTTGTACTGAATCCCATTCAATTTGAAACTGATGTTCCACTATTGAATGAAAACATTATCATTATAAAAATTGGAATATAAATTACTAAAAGAATTATAGCAAAGTAAGTTGAGCGGAAGAATCTTTTCATTTTTTAGCTCCTTTCTTTTCAAATTTATTACTAATAAATTTTGAAACTACCATTAGCAAGAATACAAATATAGCTAGAATAACACTAATTGCTGCTCCAAATCCAAAGTCACTTCCTTTAAAGAAATATGATTCTATGATTGAAGTAATTAAAGTGATTTTTCCATCACCCATATATTGCACAACAACTAATGATGTTGCAGCTTGTAATAATACTAATGTAAGTGCTGTAATAACCCCTGGCATTGATGATCTGAATGTAACAGTTCAGAAAGTTCTAAATTTAGAACATCCTAAATCCATTGCTGCTTCTTCAATATCAATTCTTCTTGATTCTAATGAATCATAAATTGGTGTTATTGCAAATGGAAGGAACATATAAGTCATTCCAATAATAATTGCTAATTGTGTTCCTAATGCGCTTGGTTCTAGAATTAAAAATAAACTTCTTAATCCTAATACTTTTAATAACATTGAAATTCACATTGGCATTGTAACTAACAGTCACATGTTTTTAGCTAATATTTTTGATCTCATTTCTGACATAATCAAGGCTATTGGATAACCAAATAAAATACACATTAATGCAGCTAAAAACGCATATGCAATTGTTAAACCAATAGTTCTCATAATTCCACCAGCTGTAAATATTCTGATGAAGTTTTTAAGTGAAAATTCAAACATTTTCATATCTCCACTTGGCTTAAATACTGAATAAACAATAATTGAAATAATAGGAATAATAACTAAACAAATCATAACTACAAAAAATGGTAGTAAGATTGGTCAAGCTTTACCTTTACTGAAATTATAAAGCTTTGTTTTACCTAATGTTTTATTAATTTCTTTTATTCTTTGACGAACTTTTAATTTGTTTTCACGAGCAATTTCATTATCAATTGCTGTTTCAAGTTGTTTTTGATTAAAGCCTTCAGGCTTTTTAGGTTTTGTTTTAATTACTTTCTTAAAAATTGATTTAGTTTCTGATGTCTGAGTTTCTTCAATAATTATTTTTGAAGGATTTCATAAATGAACTTTATTTCATTCATTTGTTCTAACAGACTTTGATCAGTTATTTGATAAGTTTTTCATCTTATTCTACTTCTTTTCACATTACGTGAATTGCTTGATCATTTCATCTAATAGAAACTTTATCATCAATTTCGAAAGTATTTGTTGTATGTATTTTTCAAATTCTTTTTTTAGTTGTTTCCACTAAAACTTCTCAGTGAACACCTTTAAAAGTTGTATGAATAACAGTTCCATTAAAGAATCCTGTATTAGCTTTTTTAATTTCAATATCTTCTGGTCTAATCACAATATCAATTGATTTTTCATCTTCACCAAAGTTTGTGTCGTCACAAACAAAGTTTTTTCCATCAATATTAACTTTATGGTCTTCTACAAATGTTCCATTTTCAATAATATTTGATTGACCAATAAATTTAGCTACTCATAAGTTTTCAGGCTCATTATAAATATCTTCTGGTGTTCCAATTTGTTGAATTGCACCATTATTCATAACAACAATACGGTCACTAATACTTAATGCTTCTTCTTGGTCATGTGAAACCATTAAAAAAGTAATTCCGATTTCTTTTTGTAGTCTTTTTAATTCTTCACGCATGTGTTGTCTTAACTGAACATCTAATGCAGCTAATGGTTCATCAAGTAATAAAACTTTTGGTTTCATAACTAAAGCTCTAGCAATAGCTACACGTTGTTTTTGTCCACCAGAAAGATCATTGATGTTTCTATCTTCAAATCCTTCTAAACCAACTTGTCTAATTTGTTTTAATACTTCACGTTGTAAAATATCTTTTTTAGTTTTTTTAGTTCTTAAACCAAATGCAATATTATCAAACACATTTAAATGTGGGAATAATGCATATGATTGAAAAATTGTATTAAATTGTCTTTTATTAATTGGGATTGGTAATAAATCTTTCCCTTCGAACATAATTTGTCCGCTATTTGGTTTTTCAAATCCTGCTACAATTCTTAAAGTTGTTGTTTTACCACAACCAGAAGGTCCTAAAAGAGTAATAAACTCTCCTTCTTTGATGTTTAAATGAATTCCTTTTAAAACAACTTTACCATCATAGTCTTTAGTTACGTTACGTAATTCTAAAATATTATTTTCCATTTTGGTCTCCTCATTTTTTTCATATATGATTGTTGAGTTTTTAACTCAAAAAAAACATGTCATCATATGACAAAACAGAAGTCGTTATTAATATGACTTCCTACTTAAGGGAGAGACTCTCAGTTTCTAAATTAGTTTCAAAAATTTGGGTACGACTAAAAGCAATATCTAATCATTCAAGAATTAGATATTGTTCTGAATTTAAAATTTCTTTTGTTTGTAATAAATTCATAGTAGAACCTCCTTTTAAAACAACTAAATAAATTTTATATGAATTATTTAAAAAATGTAAAAAAAGTTATTTTTTTAGACATTAAAAAATGAAGCATAAAATGCTTCATTTACTATATTTATTTTATTTAAAAACTTTTTTAAATAAGTAATCTCCAACTCCACCTTCTTCAACAGGTAAAGTTGTTACATCATCAGCTACTTCTTTCACGTGATCTTTTGCGTTTTTCATAGCAACTCCAGTGCCAGCTCATTGAATAGCTGCAATGTCGTTTTCACCATCTCCAAAGTAAATAACATCTTTTGGATCAATAGCTAATTTTTCAGCAACATATTTTAATCCATAAGTTTTATCAACACCTTTAGGATTTAATTCAATATTTGAATGTGCTTCAGTTACATAACTAAATTCAAAAACTGAAATATTATAACTTTCTGCAAATTCTCTAAATGCTTTCATATTTTTTGCTTTACTAAAACAAATAAATTTACTTACTCTTAGATTAGTAAAATCTGTATTTTTCTTATAAGTTATTAATTTTTGTCTTTTAGTTTTAAATTTCATGAATACTTTAAATACACTTATTTTTTTATTACAGTATGCATACTTTTCTTCTTCTGAATAAGCAAATATTTTAATTTTATTTTTGTTTGCACATTCAAATAATTCTTTAGTCACTTTTGGATCAAATGTGACTGTATAATAAATTTTTAATTCACCAGTTTCTTCATGATTAAAACTAAATGATTGTCCCCCATTTTGAGAAACAAAAGGGTAGTATGAATTTTCAATTTCTAATTCTTTTGCGATCTCATTAATTGTTGTTAAATTTCTACCTGTTGCTATAACAACAGGAATATTCAATTCCTTAGCTTTTAAAATTGCATTTTTTGTTGTTTGATGAATACCTGTTTTATGATCAAATACAGTTCCATCAATATCTATTGCTATCATTTTTATCATTGTTCTAAACCTCTATGCGTTTGCTTAATTAAATTATACTTTATGTTTATTAAATAAAAAAAACTAAAAGTGAAATTCTAGTTTTTTTCTTATTTTAAGTGTTCTAAAAAGCTTAATGCACCTAAATATTGCACTATTTGATTAGCAAACATATTTGATTTTTTAATTATTTCAGTTATTTCTTCTTTTGTAGAATTTTTATTTATTTATAAAGTTACATAATCATTTATTAAATTTGAAATAAATGCATCTCTAGCACCAGTTGTATCAACTAAATTTTTAGCTAAAATTGTTGATACATAATTAATTTCATTTTTTCAAGCAAAAATTGTGTCATCACATCCACGTGTAATACAAATTAACGCTTTTGCGTTTTTGTTTATAATTGATTGAACAGCTTTTGTTTCATCTTCAATTTCAGTTAAAAGTAAAAGTTCATCTTTTGAAAGTTTAATTAAATTAGCATTTTCAATAAATTTTTCAAAGTGTTTTTTAAATGATTTAATTTCTTCATCTGTTATTCATAATTTATTACTAAAATTAGGGTTAAAAGAAAATTTAATATTGTTTTTAAGTGCTAACTTAAATATCTCGTTATATGAGTCTTTTAGTTTTCCTTCTAAAATCCTGTTGCACTACCAAAGTGAATAAAATCAATTTTTTGTAATTTATGAGATTCTTTTTTAGCCAATTTATATTCAGCATCACTATTTCTTATAAACTGAAAAAATCTTTCTTTGTTTTCATCTAATGTTACTTTTGCAATATTTGCAATAGTTGTGATTTTATCACTATGTTCAATAAAATCTTTTTTAACATTAAATTTGTTTATAAATTCATTTATTCTTGTTGTAACCTAATGAACCCATAAAAAATTTATTATTATCATTAATACACCGATTGAAGATGCAACGTTAAAAGAAGAGCCAAAAACTTCACTTTTTTTTGATTATTTTCTGTATAAACATCCATCAATACTTTACTGATTGAAATTATATTTTTCATTTATTTTTCTCATTTAAAATTTATCTATTTTCTTCATTCTATAAAATCTCATTTAAAATATTTTGGTTTATAATAACTTTTTCTATATTCAATTAATTCTCCAAAAATTCCATATACATATCTTTCATCAATAATAAATCCATTTAATAAGTCATCGTTAAATGTTTTAATCAGTTCTTGATTTTCAATTCCTTCAAAATAAATTTTTTTGATGAGTGACTAACTTTTGAACTTGTTTGATTTTCGATATAGTTCATAAATCCATTTTTATTTAAATATTTTAATGAGATATTTTTACACAGATTTTTTGAAACATAACTTTCTTGATACAAAATTACTTCGTTTGAAGTTTTATCTTTTCTTATACATTTAAAAAGATAAATCATTGTACCAACCGGGTATTTAGTGACAGAAGCAAGTTTTTTATTTACAATAATTTGACTTAGATCATAGTATTCATTTGTTGAATTGGGAAATAACTTTCTAAAACTAAATAATAAATTATTTTGAATTTTATCTTGAACTACATACCCTCTTCCATTTACTGGCTTTACTATTTGCAATTCAATTAGTTTATTAAATGCAATTCTAATAGGTTGCTCACTATATTTAATTTAGTTTTAAGCATATTTTGACTTGGCAAAACTTCGCCAGCTTTTACTTTATTTTCTCTAATTAGATGCATTAAGTAATCAAAAACTATTTTTCATTTTTTATTTATTGTTTTTTTCCTTTAAAAAATATTGTTATTATTTTTAATTATACTATTAATTATACTAATTAGAGATTAAATTAAATTATTTTTTGCTACTTATTGCTAATAAAATACTTTTATTTTTCTCATTATTAATATATTTATTTTATTAAATAGTTTAATGTTTTAATATCTTAAACAAACCTACAATTATACCTTTTTAAAATAAAAAGAAGCTATTAAGCTTCTAATTTATTTTCAGTGTTATTTTTGTTTTCTTTTGCTTCATTTTTAAAGAATAATAGTTTAATTTGTGGTTGCACAGTAATACTGTAACCAACAAGTAATAACAACATAACTCCAAATACTTTTCATGTGTCTGATTCAACGTTAATTACATATGTAATATCAGCTGCTATCATTAACGCTGTTGCTAAAGTTAACACAATTAAGTTTATAATTGAAATAATCATTGTTTGGAATGGCTTTCTAAAAAATAGTTTTAGAATTGGTAAGATCATTGAAGCTCAAACTAAAATGATACCTATTAACGCTAATCAAAAATACTGGCTGGCATTTTCAATTGGTGCTTTTTTAACATTTGCTAAATTAATTCCATCTTGAAATCCAATACTGTAGAATGCAACTAATGTTAAAATTCCAAAAATCATAACATTTACACAAACAGCCATGTTTAAAATAAATTTTTTAAAATTTTTCATAATTTTTATTTCCTTCTATTTAATTTAATAATATTTCATTTTATATTATTTTCAAAATTTATTTGTTGTTTTAATGCTCAAGTAGTTGAAAAGCGTTCCAAATCCTAAACCACTAAAAATAGTTACAATATATCCTGGCAATCAAACATAAACCTTATTAACAAAAGGATTACCACCTTTGTAAGGAAATATTTGATAAATATGTCTGTCAAGTTCTGGTGGAGTGTAGTCTTTCAATAATCCAGCTCTTGTTGTGATATAAATAATATAAATTACTGGAAGTATACAAATTTTTCATCCTGTATTTTTTACATAATCTTTTGCACTTAATTGTGTTTCTCTTGGTACTAAGAAATAATACACAATAAGCACAACTGGAATTACTCAATGTTCCAATGTTGATTTTAAAATATTGTATCAAGTTGACATTCCTTCAATTTTATCAGTGGCAAATATCATTGTCCCTGTATAAACTAACATAACAACAAATTGATAAGCAATAATCATTGTTAATACATGTTCTGATTCAGCTCATTTAATTTTATTGTTTGGTTTTCTATAATAATTGATCATTGAACAACTTGCTCAAATTATTGTCAGTATTGATGTTCATATTGAAAAGTAAATTGTTTCACTTGCAATTGTTATATCAAAGAAGTTTTGAAAAACATCCTTATGTGCTTGTGTTGGAGCAGTAATAGTCATAAATATATCAAGCAATATACAAAATAATGGTGTAATTGCAAAGATGACTAAAAACGGAAACTTTATTTTTTTATTCATTATATCTCCTTTTAAAACATACTTATATGATATCAAATTTATATCTAAAAAAAGAAATAAAAAAATAACAACTACGCGTTGCTATCTTTTATTATTTTGTAGCTAAGAATGCATCAACTAATTCAATAACTTCAGGAGTATCGTCAGTTGCTAATGCTTTGTTTGCTAATTCTTCAGCTTCTTTCATAGTAATTTTGCTCATTAATGCTCTTGCTCTTAGCATTGAAGTTGCACTCATTGAGAATGCATCTAACCCCATTCCTAATAATAATGGTAATGCTTGGATATCTCCAGCCATTTCTCCACACATTCCAACTCATTTGTTATTTTTGTGTGCACCTTTAATTGTTAAATCAATTAATTTTAAAATTGCAGGGTTTAATGGTTGGTATAAGTATGAAACATTTTCACTCATACGGTCAGCTGCAATTGAATATTGAATTAAGTCATTTGTTCCAATTGAGAAGAAATCAGCATATTTACTGAATTTATCTGCATTAACTGCAGCTGCTGGAATTTCAACCATCATTCCAACTTGAACATTTTCATTAAATGCAATTTTTTCTTTTCTTAATTCTTCTTTACATTCTTCAACGATTGCTTTAGCACGTTTAAATTCATCCACAGTTGCGATCATTGGGAACATAATTCCTAATTCACCATGAGCACTAGCTCTTAATAAAGCTCTTAATTGGTCTTTAAAGATATCTTTTCTGTCTAATGTAAAACGAACAGCTCTATATCCTAAGAATGGATTCATTTCATGTGGGAATTCAAAATATGATAATTTTTTATCTCCACCAATATCTAATGTACGGATAACAACTAGTTTACCTTTCATTGCGTCCATTACTTGTTTATAAGCTGTATATTGCTCTTCTTCTGTTGGAAAGTGATCATTATCCATGTATAAGAATTCTGAACGGAATAATCCTACTCCTTCTCCACCATTTTCAATAACAGTTTCAACATCTGAAGGAGATCCAATATTTGCTTCAATTAATTTTTCTTGTCCATCAGCTGTTTTTGAAAGTAAATTTTTAAATTTTTGTAATTCAGCTTTTAATTCAGCAAATTCTTTTGCTAATTTTTCATAGTTTGCTTTAATAGAATCTGTTAAATCTAATTCAACAATACCTGTTATTCCATTTAAAGCAAAAACTTCGCCATTTTTAACATCAGTTGTAATTTTTTTTAAACCTAATACAGCAGGAATTTCTAAACTTCTTGCCATAATTGCAGCATGTGAAGTTCTTCCACCAATATTAGTTGCGAATCCTTTTACAAATTGTTTGTTTAATTGTGCTGTTTGAGATGGAGTTAAGTCTTCTGCAACAATTATTACTTCTTCACTAATTGTTGATAGATCAACAATAGCAATTCCTAGAATATGTTTAATAATTCTTGTAGCAACGTCTTTAACGTCTGCACTTCTTTCTTTAAAATATGGGTCATCCATTGAAGCAAACATTTCATAAAAATTATTAGTTACTTGTTGAGCTGCAAATTCAGCACAAATTGATTCAGATTTAATAAGATTTATAATTTCATCTTTAATAGCAGGGTCTGATGCAATTTCTTTATGCGAATCAAAAATTGCTGCTTTTTCAGGTCCTAATTTTTCTAATGTAGTATTTTTTAAATTATCTAAATCTTTTATTGTTTTACTAATTGCATTTTCAATCCTTGAAATTTCAGCATCAATATTAGATACTTTTGTTTTTTTAATTTCAATGTTATCTTCTGCTAGAACTAAGGCTTTTGCTACTGCAATTCCTTCACTAGCTCCTATTCCTTTAAATTGTTTACTCATAATTTCTCTCCTGTTTAAGTTATTTATAACATATATAATTATAATATTTAAAAGTTCATTTTTATATTAAAAATGTTAAAAAAATGGAAAAAATTATTACTTTAAAAATAAAAAGTGATGTTAAAAATCACTAAATTTCTTTAAATACTACAGAATCAACTGGTATATTATTTCCTACGCAAAACTCATAAAGCATTTGGTCAACAACTTGTTGATTGTTTCCTTCTGCTGTAAATAATATTTCTGCGCTTCTCATAATTACTTTTTTCATATTATTATCCTTATATTACTTTCTATTAAATTCTTTAGGCGCTACTGCAGCATTTCTTTTGTGCTCACTTATTTTATGTAAGTGATCAACTCTGTTTTTTACAACTTCATCATTTATTTCACCAGCTAAATAAGCATCAATTTGATCATAAGTAATTCCTAACTCGCTTTCATCAGTTTGGTTTTCTCATAAACTTGCTGTTGGAGCACGCTCAATAATTGACTTAGGTATACCTAAAATTCTTGCTGCTTCTCTAACTTCTCTTTTTAATAAATGAACAAGCGGAACCATATCAACTCCGCCATCACCAAATTTTGTAAAGTATCCAATATGTCATTCATCTTTATTATCTGTTCCTAAAACTAAATAAGAATTTGTTTGTGCAACTGTGTAAAGTGTTGTCATTCTTAAACGAGCTTTTGCATTTGCAATTGCTAATTTATTATCTAGTGTTGTTGAATCTTTGATTGCTTTTTTAAAAGTCAAGAATGTATCTTTTAATTCAACATCAATTGCTTTAATATCACATTGATCAATTAATTCTTGTTTACATTTGTAATCTTCATCACTAGATTCAATTGGCATTCAAACAGCAGTATAGTTGTCAGGAAATGCTTTTTTTGCTAAGCACGCAACAACTGCAGAATCAATTCCACCACTTATCCCAATAACAACACCTTTGGCGTTTGCTTTTTTAACTATTTCTCTAATAAATTCAACTAAATAGTCTAAATATTCTTTTAATTCCATAGTAACTCCTTTAAAAAATTAATCCATTCATTCAAGTTCGTATTCAAATACTTTAACAATATCTCCAGCGTCTACTCCACGTTCTCTTAACATATCATATACACCAGTCTTTTTAAGTTTTTCATTAAATAGAAGTAAGTTATCATCAGTTGTAATAGGAAATTTTTGATAAATTTTATAAATTGTATCTCCAGCAACTTCTCATCTTCCATTACCTTTATTAATAATTTGAATGTCTTCTTCGTCTTCTTCTAATCGATAAACTTTTACACCATAATAAATATCTTGTTCCATTTCTCATAATGGTATATATTTTGCTGTTTCTAATTCTTTAGCAATTCTTAACAATAATTCATCAACATTTTCTTTTAATAAACCTGACACAAAAACAATATTTTTATCTTTGAAATAAGAATTAATATTTTCTTCCATCATGTTTAATTGGGCTTCATCAGTATCCATTTTATTAGCGACAATGATTTCAGGTCTTTCATCTAATTTATAATTATATTTAACAAGCTCACTTCTAATTAATTCATAATTTTTAATTACATCTTCTTGACCATAGTTACCACTCATATCTAAAACATGACAAATAACTCTACATCTTTCAATGTGTTTTAGAAATTGATGTCCTAAACCTTTTCCTAAACTAGCACCTTCAATTAGACCAGGTAAATCAGCAACAACAAATGTTGATCCATCTTTAGCTCTTGAAACTCCTAGTTGAGGATTAAGTGTTGTAAAGGCATAATCAGCAACTTCAGGTTTTGAATTTGAAATAGCTCTTAATAAAGTTGACTTTCCAGCATTTGGTAAACCAACAAAAGCAACGTCAGCTAAAACTTTTAATTCAGCTTTAACTTCAAAGAATTGTCCAATTTCACCAGCTTCAAAAATGGTTGGTGCTTTATTTCTTGAGTTAGCAAATCTTGCGTTCCCTTTTCCACCTTTACCACCTTTAGCAACTATAATTTGTTTTTTATCTTCATCTAAATCTGCTAGAATATTGCCTGTTTTATTATTAATTATTAAAGTACCAACAGGAACTCGAACAATTAAATCTTTTCCTTGAGCACCATGCATATTTTTAATATCACCTTTAAAACCATCTTGTGCTGCTAATTGTTTTTGAAGTTTTAAATCTAAAAGTGAATGTTTTCCACCATCAGCTTCAAAGATTACACTTCCACCGTTTCCTCCATCTCCACCGTTTGGACCACCATTAGGTACAAATAGAGCAGTATGGAAACTAACCGCACCATTTCCACCATTTCCGGCTCTGATAGTAAACTTAGCTGTATCAATAAATTTCATTTGTTCCAGCTCCTTTCTTATTTATTTTATATCATTTGGTTTCAACATTCATCACATAAGAATATTGGAGTTTGTTTTTCAAAATTAACGTCTTCAAATGCTTGTCAATCTTGAATTGGTTTTTTTACTAAATTTTCAACTTCATTATCTGTTAAGTTTTTATTTTGTTCTTTGATTAAAGTACCAATTGGTTTTGGATGTCCATTTAACACAAAACTAATTTGTGATTCATAACAAAGTGAACAACCAATTCCAAATGTTTGAATCATTACATCATTAAAATCATTAAATTCTAAATAATTTTCTTTTGTAAAATTAATTTTATTATTCATGGCCTTTAATTTCCTTTAAACATTTTTCAGCAATATTTTCATCAAAATCGAATCATTGTTTTATATATGCAAAATCACTTTCAGCTTCTAACATTTCAATTGCAAATAAAATAAATGCAGCTGCCTTTTCATTTAAATTTAAAGTGTTGAAAGTATCTAAATTATTTAAGTAAAAATTAATGTTTAACATTTTAGCATCATGTGCAATTCCTGGATTTTCATTTTCGATACTTTTAGAAATAACTTCATCGATTTCATTAATAAATTTAAAGTTATTTTCAAAATCGATATCAATTGGATTTCAATCTTTATGAGCACCACTGTATAAAACATCAAAAACTTTATTTATTTCCTGTTCTTTTAGTGTAAATAAAATAAGTGTTTTTATTGAATTATCAATTCTATCTAAAAGAAGAATCTCAGAAATTACTGACAAATGATCTCTTAAATTTATTTTGTTTAAAAAGTTAATTCCAAAAGCCTGTTGTTCTCTATCATTTGATTTTAATATTTTCAAAATATATTCAGCATTTATAGAATTATTAGTATTTGCTTTTAAAGAAATTTTTTTATAAATTTCAATTTTAAAATCTGATAATTTTTTCTCAATATCTGCTGGAACATATGACATAGATAGTTCTTGATTTATTTTTAATAACGCATTTTCAAAATCATTTTTAGAAATTAATTCTTTTAATTCTATAATAAGTTCATCGTAGAAATTCATAGATCCTCCTTTTAATAAAAAATCATGCCTTTTATAGCATGATTGATGTTTTCGAGTGGTGCCCACGAGAAGGCTCGAACTTCCGACCTCACGCTTAGAAGGCGCGTGCTCTATCCAACTGAGCTACATGGGCAATTTATGTTACATATATAAATATAACATAAATATTTTAATTTTTTAAGATTATTTTTTCAAAAATTTGCATTTATTTAAAGGTAAAACTACTCATATAGAGTAGTTAAGTTAGATTACTTATATCTTGGTTTTTTTGAAGAAGTATTTAAAGATGAACTTCTATTATTTCTTCCACTTGATTTTCTATTTTCTTTTGGACCTGAATGAACTCATTCACCACGACCTGAACTTCTTTTATTATTACGTTTTGTTATTGAATCTTTAGATTTATCTTTGTCAAAGTTTGGTCTTTTTTCTTTAACAGTTACTCTTTCTCAACGATCAGAATCTTTTTTAGAATAGTCTGTTTTAACATCTCATGATGAATGTCTTTTTCTTTCAAATTTATTTTCTGAGCGTTTTTTTGAAAAATCTCTATCATTGTCTTTTTCTTTAGCAAAACCATTTTGATTATTACCTTTGAAATTTGAGTTTCTTTCGCTAGTTCTTTTTCTTTCACCACAACCAAAGCCTCTTTTATCATTACGACCTGAGCTTTTTCTGTCATTTCCTCGACTTGATTCTTTTTTACGATCAAAACCATTTGAAGAATTATCAGCATAATCATCAACTAAAGATAAAGCTTTTTTTGCCATCTCTTTTTCTTCGGGTGATAGATTTAAAATTCTTTCTTCTCATGATTGTGCGCTTCAATTGCTTTTTGATGTGTCAATTCTTTGGCTAGTTTTTCTTCTTTCACGACAACCAAAATCTCTACGGTCATTGTGTCCAGCACTTCTTCTGTCATCTTTTACGCGTCTTGATTTAGTTCTTTCCCCACGTCCACTTCTTCCAGAACTTGCTCTACCTTGTTGTCTTTCAACATCACCATATTCAGAAATTTGCATTTCATCAATCATTAAATTATAGTTTTTTTCAATTCCTTTGATTTGTCTTAAAACATTTTGATTTTGAACAAATGTAATTGATTGACCTTTTGTGTTATTTCTACCAGTTCTACCAATTCTATGAATAAAGTGTTCATCTTCCATTGATACATCATAGTTAATAACAAAGTCAACTCCTGTAATATCAATTCCACGCGCAACAACATCAGTTGCAACTAAAACTTTTATTTCATTATTTCTAAATTTTGCAATTGCTTTTGATCTTTGAGATTGTCTTTTATCACCATTAATTACAACTGCTTTAATCCCAACTGTTTTTAAGTTATCTGCAATTTTATCTGTATGGTTTTTTGTATTTGAAAAAATAATTGCTCTTTGAGGTTGATGTTTTTCAAAAACTTTAATAATTAAATCTTCTTTACTAAATCCTTTTGTAAAAATAAATGTATTTGTTATGTTTGCATTAACTTGAATTTGATTTTGAATTTCAATAACTTCATATTCATTCATGTACTCTTTTGCAATTTGCATAACTTTTGGTGAAGTTGTTGCTGAGAATAATCCAATTTGAACATCTGAAGAAATTTTCTCAAATAATGCATCAATTTCGCTTTTAAATCCCATTTTAAGCATTTCATCAGCTTCATCTAAAATAACTGTTCTAACTTCTTTAAGATTTAATGTTTTTCTGTTTAAGTGGTCATTAACTCTTCCAGGAGTTCCTACCACGATTTGTGCATCTTTTAATCTTTTTATTTGGTCACGCATATCAGTTCCACCAATTAATGGTGCAATTACTAGATTTTCAATTCTTAATCCAAATATTCTTATTTGACTAACAATTTGCATTGCTAATTCTCTTGTTGGTGCCATGATAATAGCTTGTATTTTTCTTTCATTTTGATTTAGGTTTTGTAAAATTGGTAACACAAATGATGCAGTTTTTCCTGTACCTGTGCTTGATTTACCAAATATATTTTTGTTTTCCAAGAAAAGTGGGATTGCTTTTGCTTGGATTTCTGTAGCTTCATTAAAGTTAGCTTTTTCCAGTGCGACTAATATTTTGTCGTTTAGTTGTAATTCTTTAAATTTCATTTTCTATCCTATTTCTATACTCAAGATAAAAAAACAAATATTTTAGAATCACAAGTCATTTATTTATTATAACACAGTTGATTAGAATTACTTAATTTTATTATCATTTAATAAAGTTATTTTCAAAAATTATATTATTATATTTAATATTATTTTTTGCTAATTGATAAATTTCAAGTTCTTCTATATCAGTAGTAACTTTATTATGATTTTCTAAAAATATTTTAGTTGTCAATGTATATCTACCTTCATTTATAAAAATTTCAATTGAACTTTTATCAATTAATATATTGAGCTTTTAAAACAATTTCTTTTTCAAAAATAATTTCAGAAGGAAGATTTTTTTCATCAATAAAATCCATATTTAATCGATTAATAATTAATTTATTGTTTTCGTTTTTAATACTTACTTTTTTTCATTATCATTGCTTATTACAATTGAAAAGTCTTTAAGATTGTTTTTTGAAATGATTTCTAAGCTACCATTTTCATAATTAATTTCTTTATTAATTTTAGTTAATTTATTTTTTCTTAGATTTTCTAATTCTTTTATAGGTTTTTGATGTAGTAGATGTAGTAAATTATCTTTAATTAATAATTCTCTTGGAACTGTTAGTTGATTACTTCAAACTCTTTCCTCTTCAAACTTATGATTAGATCTAGAATTTCTTAATTATCCAAGCATAATAACTCTATCTTTAAGATTTTGAAAAATTTGTGGGGCATAAAAATCATAACCATAATCTAGTTTTTCTAAATTATTTATAAATTCTACTTCAAAATCATCGTTAACTTTTCATTCTTTAAATTGAACAAAATGTCCTCCATATCTATAATCCATATCTTGTTCTAACAAGATAATATAAACTCTCTGTTATCAATTTTAAAGTAATTTGTACACTCAACCATAAATCTATTTTGTTCACACCCTAAGTCCAATTTAATATCTTTAAAATACTTTCATAAATTATTTTCTTTTTTATAAATACTTAATACACCTTTTTTATCATTATTTTGAGCACCATTTAGCATAAAAATGTTTTCACCCTTTTTAACTATATTTGGGTCTCTAAATTCTCCTGTGTATAAACTTAAATCAGTTTGGAATAATAATTTTTTATTAACTTTTTTATTTTTAAAGTCAACATTTTCAATTAAAGTATTACTCATTCTTTTATTATTTTCATCTTTAATATTACCTGTGTAATATAAATCAATTTCATTGTTTTCATTTACAAAAGCTCCACCTGAAAAAACACCATGTTTATTGAATTCACATAAAGGAGTTAACACTATACCTTCATATACATAATTAATGAAATCTTTTGTTGTATATAATAATCATGATTTATTTTTGTGATCATCACTATATGGAGTATTTTGCATATAAATGTAATAAGTTCTTTCATGGTATATTAAATCATTTGGATCATTAATTAATCGAAAATAACTAAATAATTGATACTGATCATTATAAGAGTCATTTAATTTTTTATTATGTAATTTTTCAAAATCTTATAGATTGTTTTCATTTATAAAACTATATTTTTCGTATTTCATTTTTAGTCCTCTGTAAATTGAAAATTATAACCGTTTTCAATGTAATATATACCTTTTTTAAATGAAGGAATATACTGACTCATTTCAATTTTTGATTTCTTTTCAATTCTTTGAACTTCTTTTATAATTTTAACTTCATTTCTAGAATTAATTTTTTGTGCATCAGTAAATATTTTTGCATTTTGATCTATAAAAGTATTTTTAGTTTCTACAATTTTGTTTCTTTCTGCGTCTAAATTAAAACTTACAAATTTATTTATTATTTCATTTCTTGTTTCTTCACTCAATTTGTCATTTTTGCTTGCTTTTAAAGCTTTTTTATATAATTTATTTTTTTGATTTTCTTCTTTAATATTAATAAACTCAATATCAGAATTTATTTTTTTAAGAGCCATAATTTTTTGCTCGTATGTTTTATTTTGTCCTTTTTTTTCTTTAATTGATTCTTTAATATTATTGATTTTCATAACAAAATTATTAATCTCATCTCACTAATATTTTGTTTTCTCATTTTTTAAACTGCTTTATTAGTTGCTTTTTTTAATTGTTTTAGTGGATTAATTTTTTCTTTATAGAATACTACAGTTAATACTGCTGCTAAACCAATAGAAACTGATCAACATAAAAGAATTAGTAATTATTTTTTAATTCCAATGAATCCTAGAATTGCAAATAATCCTCCACCTGCTGAAACATCAACAGGTAAATAAACATATATATCATTCAAGCACCAACTGCTGATGAAATTGAAGCAATTACAAATGGTCTTAATTTTGCAAAAGTTACTACATATAATAATGGTTCACTAATTCCACCAACTAATGCAGGTAAAAGTGTTGATGAAGCACTTTTCTAAAACTTTTATCTTTTGTAATTATTACCAAACTTATACATGCACCAATTTGTGCATAAAATGCTGCACCAACAACTGCAAATACCATTGATGGTTCACCAGCTAAAAAGCTAATTTTAATAGTCATATTAATTATATTATGTGTACCAGTTAAAACAATTCCTTGATATAGTAACAATAAATTACTAATCCAATTCCTAATGGTCAATTTTCTATTCATAAAATAGATTGTGATATACCAAATTTAACTAATGATAATAACGGTCCAAATACAAATAACATTGGTATTAATGTTATAACTATTGTTATAAATGGTGTAAATATTAAGTCAATTGATTTTGGAACAATTCTTTTAGCAAATTTTTCAGATTATACAAGAATTAAATCAGCTGCTATAAATGGAATTATTGATCCATCATATGCTCTAATTGTTATTGGGAAATCTTTTATTGAAAACATTAATCAACCTGTGATTCCTGTTTTTTCATCTTTAATGAAATCCCCAAAATCCATGTCCTTTAATGTTAAAGAACCTTCAATATGTCCATTGGTATAATTTTAGGAGTAATGTTTGCATATAGTCTAGAAGTTAAAATTAATCCAACTAGTAATACATATAGTGGATTTCCTCCAAAAAATTTAACTGTATTGTAGCAAAAGAATATTCCTACAAGTGATAAACCAGTAATAGCAAACATGAAAAGTAAAAACCCTCAAATGTTTGCATTTGTATCGCTTGGTAAAACTTTAAACTGTACCAAAACAGATTGAATTGATAAAAGTAATCCTGATGCTGTTATGACAGGCAATGCAGGCAGTAGAATACAACTCATAATAGATAATATATTTATTTTATTTTTAGGTTTTTTAACGTCAAAAACTGTTTCTTCTTTGTCGTAGTATCCCGAGTTTATTTTTTTAAATTCTTCTTTAATTTTTGAACTTTCTCCTCCAACAATTACTTGAAGTTCATCTCCAGCTAAACAACACCTTTAACTAAATTTATTTTTTTAAGTTTATCATTTTTAAGTTTATCAATTTTAACTTTAGATTTATCTTTAATTTTAAATCTAACTCTTGTAATGCAATTATAAACTTTTTCATAATTTTCTTTACCACCCACAAGTTCATTTATTTGTAAAGAAATTGTGTAGTATTTAGATTTAAAATTAAGTAAATCAATACGATTATTATTGTTAATTTTGTTCATCTAATTTCTTTCTTTCGTTAATTCTTATTATAGGAAAATATTATTAATTTAAATAAGACTTTTGGAATTTATTATACCTATGATTATAACTTTTTCATAAAAAAACAATCGCTTAAGATTGTTAATTTTTTAGATTACACAAGCATCACATTCGTAGTTTTCACTATCTTCTAATACTTCTTGTCTTACACGAACGTAATAGATTGATGCACATTTTTTCTTGAATGCATAAATATATGCTTTGTTTAAGTCACGAGTTGTAACTTGATCAGTCATAAATAATGTTAATGAGATTGCTTGATCAACGTGTTGTTGAGCAGCAGCAACAATATCAATAATTGGCATTGGTCCAACTTCGTATGCACCTAATGCATAATAAGCCATATTGTCAAAGTTAATGTTGTAAGCTGGTACATAAACTCTACCTAATAATCCTTCTTTACGTACTTCAATTGGTGCTACAACTGGTTGTAAGCTTGGTGTGCATGAAGATAAGTAACTAATTGATCCAGTAGGAGCAACAGCCATTAAGTGTGAGTTAGCAATTCCATCTTGTTTAATTAATTCAACTAATTCAATTCAATCTTGTTGAGTTGGAATAGTTACATTGTATTGTGCAAATATTTCTTTAACTCTTTGAGTTTCAGGAGTTCATTTATCTGCAGCACATTTTGTATATTTCTTGAATCAACTTCCATCAGCAAATTGTGATGTTTTAAATCTTTCGAATGATCCGTATTTTAAAGCTAATTTATGTGAAGCTTTAAATGCATTATATGCCATTGCATAGAAGAACATGTTAGTAAAGTCAACTGCTTCGATTGAGTTATATCAAATAAAGTTTGTTGCTAAGAAACCATGTAAGTTCATTGCTCCTAAACCAACAGCATGATTTTTTTTGTTTCCTTGTTGAATTGAAGGTGCACTACTTAAATCACTTGTTCTTGAAACTAAATCTAAAGCGTTAATTGAGTGTTCAATAACTTCAGCAAATTCAGCTCCACTTTCCATTGCTTTAGCAATATTAATACTTCCTAAGTTACAGCAAATGTCATCTCCCATTTGTTTAAAACTTAAATCATCGTTATATGTACTTGGTGTTGAAACTTGAGCAATTTCACTACATAAGTTACTCATAACAATTCTTCCTGTTGCAGCATGAGCATTATTGTTATTTACTGTATCATCAAATAAAATGTATGGGTATCCACTTTCAAAATGTAATTCAGCAACTATTAAAAAGAATTTTCTAGCACTAATATAAGTTTTTTTAATATTAGGATTTTTTACTAAATTATCATATTCTTTAGTAATTGAAATGTCTGACATTGGTTTTCCATATTCTCTTTCAACATCATATGGACTAAATAAAGCCATTTCTTCATTTTTTTGAGCTAGCTCAAAAGTAATATCTGGAACTACTAATCCTAATGATAATGATTTAATACGGATCTTTTCATCTGCATTTTCTCTTTTAGTATCCAAGAATGACATAACATCAGGGTGGTGAGCATTTAAGTAAACTGCTCCAGCACCTTGTCTTTGACCTAATTGGTTAGCATATGAGAATGAATCTTCTAAAATTTTCATAACTGGGATAACACCTGTTGCTTGGTTAGCAATATGTTTGATTGGTGCTCCTAATTCACGTAAGTTAGTTAAACATATAGCAACTCCCCCACCACGTTTTGATAATTGTAATGATGTTGTAACAGCACGACAAATTGATTCCATGTTATCTTCAACTCTTAATAAGTAACAAGAAACATATTCTCCACGTTGCTTTTTACCAGCATTTAAGAATGTTGGTGTAGCTGGTTGGAATCTACCTAACATTAATTGTTTTAATGTTTTTGTAGCAGCATCAAAATTACCATTTCCTAAAAATAAAGCGTTCATAACTGCTCTATCTTCGTAGTTTTCTAAGTAATTTTTACCATCAAAAGTTTTTAAACCATAAACGTTATAGAATTTTAAAGCTCCCATAAAACTTGGAAATTCACGTTTAAATCCATAAGCTATATCAGTAATTTCTTCTATTTGTTCAATTGTATATTTGTTGATTACTTCTTCTTCATAATAACCATTTGATACTAGATATTCGATTCTTTCTTTAACTGAGTCAAATTTAACGATTCTAGGCTCAACATGGTGTTTTAAATAAGCTTTAGCAGCTTCAACATCAAGTTTGAAGTTATCTGATCCTGCAGCTAGTATTTTAGCTCTAGCATTTAAGGTAACGTATTCGTCACTTTCTTCAGTACCAGATAAAGTATTTATTTTTTTATCTTCCATTTTTATTTCCCTCAAAAGTCTTTCAATATTTCATTGATTTTATTTACATCTTCTTGAGTTCCTAATAATTCAAATTGATATAACAATGGAACATTAAGTTTTTTTGAAAGAATTGGCCCTGCCATTGCAAAAGTATTACCAAAGTTAGTATTACCTGAAGCAATTACACCTCTACAAAAATTTCTGTTTTTTTCATTGTTTAAAAATTTAATTACTTGTTTTGGAACTGCTCCAGAAGTAAATTCACCACCACCACTATAAGTTGGTGTGATTAATACGTAATCAGAATCAACATCTAAGTCTTCTTCTAATTCGTAAGGTATTCTTGAATTTTTAACACCCAGTTTTTGAATAAATCTGTGTGTATTGTTTGAAATTGATGAGAAGTAAACAACATGTACTTCTCCTGTAGGCTTAACAATTTCTTCGCCTGAAACTAATTTAATATCATCATGCATAATTAGAACTCCCAGTCTTCGTCTTCTGTTTCTTCTGAAACACCCATAATATAAGATGATCCATTTCCTGAGAAGAAATCATGGTTTTCATCAGCTCTAGCTGATAATTGAGTAAAGATTTCTGGTTCAATTTTTGTTTCTTCTTCAGTGAAAGGTGAATCATAACCTAAGTTTTGTAAGAATTTACCTGCGTTGTAAATACTGAATCTAATAGCATCGTCTGCTAATCCAAATCCGTCATATAATTCTTTTAAGTAAGCTGTTTCTAAATCAATTAATTCGTATAATAGCTTGAATACGAAGTCTTTCATTTCAGCTTGTTTTTCAGGTGAAAGTTTAGCAACTTTCTTTTGGTATTTATAACCACTATAGTAATTGTGAATAACTTTATCTCTTAAAATTAATCTAATAATATCTGAAGTATTTGGTAATTTACCTCTTGCTGATAAGTAAAATGGTAAGTAAAACCCTCCATATAGTAAGAAACCAGGCATTAAAGCTGCTGCAACTTTTGATTTTAATGGATCATCGTTTACATAGTAAGGAATTAATGCTTTTGCTCTTTCTTGTAATGTTTCTGTATTAATAACTCATTCATGAGCTTCTTCAATTTGTTCACTTGAACATAAAGTTGAGAAAATTGAACCATATGATCTAGCATGAACAGCAACCATGAAAGCAAAGTTAGTATAAATAACTTGTTCATGATCAGTTAGTGAGTTTGGAACTTGAGCAACATCACCTACAGTTGCTTGAATTGTATCTAATAATGTTAGACCAGTAAATGTTCTTGTAATTAATTCTTGTCATTCAGGTGTTAATGTTCTTCAAGAAGTTAAATCGTTTGATACTGGAATTTTTTCAGGTAATCAAAAGTTTTGTGTAATTCTATTTCATACCTCTAAGTCTTTTTCGTCATTTATAACGTTTCAGTTAACTGAACGCATTTTACCTTTAAAACCTTGTTGCACATATTCAATTGGCGAAACAGATTCATTGTAATATTGGTTTTTAATTTTTGCCATTGTCGTATATCCTTTCATTTTATTCTATCTTACATTTTGTTTATAAATCAACCAAATAAAAAAGTTCCTTTTTTGCCAAAAACGACAACAAAAGAAACTTTATTACTAAAGAGTGAATTCACTTATAGTCTCAAGATAGGTCTTGAGGCGGGGTCAGTAGCCCATTATGCTACACTGTATAAGTTTCTTTTTTATATTCAGTTGTAAGATAATAATATATTTTATTTTTTAAAAAATCTTAAAATTAACTATTGATTTTTATTTTTTTCTATTTAAAAGTTTGTAATTTGTAAATAACACCAATTGAATCAATAACTTTATCCTTTTGTTGTAGCTTTTTATATTGAGTTAACAATTTATTAATTTTAAACTCAATTATTTCAAAGTCTTTATTAGTAAAAATCATCATATTTTTCTTATAAGGTCCAAAAGCGATAATGTAATACTTTAATAGTATTTCTCATGAGTATTCAAAAACTTTTGGGGCCTTTGGATCAATTGTAATCATTAAAGATATTATTTTTAATAAAACAGACATTTGCGAATTATAATCTGCGATTTCTTCAAAACGATTTACTTTAATTAATAATTTAGTAAAGTTTTTTGCATCTAAATTAATTAATTTAAATTTTACGTTTTTATAGTTAAACTCATAGGTTTCATTATTCTCTACATAAAACCCCATTGTTTGAACGATTCCAACCTTTTTAAAAGATATTAAGCAATCACCTAAAACACCATTGTTTCTTTTTGTTTTATTGATAATTTCCATATAAGATGTTGCATATTTAACTCTTGCAATAAAATCAACTAACTTTTCAGGTCTATATTTAATTTTTTTAAATTCCTTAAATTTTTTAGTATGTTTAAATGTTCAAGCTGGATTAAAATCTTTTTGATTAATTGGAGAAAGACTATAAACACTTTTAAGTGGTCCATCAAAAGTTTTAGTATTAATTTTTCTTTGTTCTTTTGATGAAGCTAAAAATGATGGTAAATATGCATAAATAGCTTCATAAACCTCTGTTCCTTCAGATATTACTGAAATACTTTTTAGATTATC
This sequence comes from Mesoplasma melaleucae, assembly GCF_002804105.1. Lineage (NCBI taxonomy): Bacteria > Bacillati > Mycoplasmatota > Mollicutes > Entomoplasmatales > Entomoplasmataceae > Mesoplasma > Mesoplasma melaleucae. The sequence continues at coordinate 671,303 of NZ_CP024964.1, forward strand.
TCTTAAAAAGATTGTTGTAATTTTTGAAAGTTCATGAATCATTTTAAATTTTTGTTTAATGTCAATTGTATCTCAATTATCTTTTTTAAAATTTAAAATAAATGCATTAAATTCATCTTCATTTTTTAAAAGTGAAATCATAGGAGCAATTCATTCTTTTTCATTTGAAGTTAACTCTCTACCTGTTTTATATGCTTCAGAAATATTTTTTCTTGTGTAAATTTTTTTAATTTTGTCGATCATATCATAAGGTTTTAAAACATCAATCATCAACATAGTTATTACAAATGGATAAACTGTAGAATAATAATATTTCTTTTCTTTTTCGTGTTTAAAGTTAATATCATATTCAAACTTACTTGCTAAAGCACATAGACTTGCGAAGTTTCAATAATAGTTGGGATTAACTTCTTCTGAGCTAATGAATGAAGTTTTAATTATATGATTTAAGACTAAAGACTCGATAACTTCTTTTATAAAACTTTTATTAATTTCATCTAGTTCTTTAAATTTTGATTCTGTATTTTTGTCTTGAAATGTAAAAAGAAATAATTCATTATAGTTGTCTACGATGTAAGTTGAATATTCTTTAAATTTTTCAGGTTCAATATTTACTAATGATTCATTTCTTAATAATTGAATTTGAAATAAAGAATAATATGTAACTTCATATATTTCATTCACTTTTTCTTTTAAATCATTATTAATTTTTTTAAAAATTGAAGATGTATCTTTTTTGATATATTCATCAAAGTATGCTCAAAAAATACTATCTAAACCATTTTTCATAAATTCATCTTCTTTCTAAATATTTTTAATAAATTCTTTAATTGAATTAATAGCTAATTCTAAAAATTTTTCATTTTTTAGTTTTTTAATTTCTTGTTTAGTAACTTTTCTGTTAGGTTTTATAAAATTAATTTCTTAAACAATTCCTCAATTTGCTTTCATCGGTTGAAAATTTGTTATTGATTCTTTATTAATATAGTTTAATAGCGCACCAGACACAAAATTTGGTGATGGTATAGTCATTTCTTGATCATTGATGTAATTTGTTATATTAATTGCAGTAATTAAACCAGATACGCATGATTCAACATAACCTTCAACCCCAGTAATTTGATCAGCAAAGAAAATATTAGAATTAGTTTTAAGTTGTAAAAATTTATTTAAAACTTTTGGTGAATTAAAAAAGTTATTTTTATGCATAACTCAATACCTTACAAATTTAGCATTTTCTAATCCTGGAATCATTGAAAAAACTCTTTTTTGCTCTGGTCATTTTAAATTAGTTTGAAAATCAACAATATTATATAGTTTATCATTAGCATCATCTTGACGTAATTGCACTACAGCGTGGTTTCTTGTACCATCAGGTCTATATCCCCTAACCCTTTTGGTTTCATTGGTCCAAATAATAGTGTTTCTGGTCCTCTTTTAGCCATTGCTTCAACAGGCATGCATCCTTCAAAATATTTTAATTCAGCTTCTCCTGGTAAATGACCAATTAAAATTTCAGCATTATCAGCATTAACTAATTCATTATAAAAATTAATATACTCTTCTTTTGACATTGAACAATTAATGTAATAACTAGTTTCACCTTTGTCATAACGATTTTTTTGATATGCGAGGTTCGTATTAATTGAATCCTTTTCAATTATTGGGCAACTGCATCATAAAAGTAAAAATCATCAGTTCCTACTATATTTAATATTTATTTTGTAATTTATCGGTTGTTAATGGACTTGAAGCAATTAAATTAATTTCATTTGGATCAATTTTTTCAACTTCAGCATCAATTACTTCGATTAAATCATTAAAATTTATTTTTTTAGTTATATATTTTGAAGATAAAACTCTATCAACAGCTAAACTTCCACAAGCTGGTACTTGAGCATACTCTGCTGTTCTAATAATTAATGAATTAAGCATTCTCATTTCTTCTTTTAATGTACCAACAGCATTAGTCATTTCATTACTTCTTAATGAATTTGAGCATACTAATTCAGCAAACTCGTCCAAAACTTGAACGGGATTTTTAGTTATTCTTTTTACTTAATAAAGTTTAACTTTAATATTTCTTTTTGCTAGTTGATATGCAGCTTCTATTTTTGCTAAACCTGCTCCAATAATATTTACTGTTTATTTTTCATTAGTTCATTAATCCTGCTTCATATAGTTTTTTGAATCTACCAGGTGTTGAGATTAATTCATCATAAGTCCCTTGTTGAACAATTCCTTTACCGTTAGCTCCTAAAACAATGATTTGATCAACGTTTTTAATTGTTGATAAACGGTGAGCGATAGTTACACTTGTTCTACCTTTCATTAGTTTATCTAATTCAGCTTGAATTTCTTTTTCAACAATATTATCTAAAGCACTTGTTGCTTCATCTAAGATTAAGAAGTCAGGGTTTTTTAAGAATACTCTAGCAATAACTAAACGTTGTTTTTGTCCACCAGATAATAAGAATCCTCTTTGACCTAAAATAGTATTATAACCATCTTTTAATGAAACAATGAAGTCATGTAAGTTTGCTTTTTTACATGCTCTCATAATTTCTTCATGAGTTGCATCAAACTTAGCATATCTAATGTTTTCAAAGAAATCGCCAAAAAGAATTTGTGGTTCTTGTTCAACGTATCCTACTTTGTTTAGATAAGATGGAAGATTAATAGTATTTAAATCATGTGAATCTTTTTCTAAAGTTTCCTCATTTTTATATTTTCCATCAACCATGATTTTTCCATCAACTGGCATGTAGAATCTTAACAATAATTTTGCAATTGTTGATTTACCAGAACCTGTTTCACCAACAAAGGCGTATGATTTACCTTTTTCAAATGTAATATTCATTTTTGGTAAAATTGTTTTTTCAGGTTTTTTTGGATATGCAAATACAACATTTTCAAATGTAATTGAGTTAATTTTTTCAATTACAGGTCCATTTGGATTTGGTTTAATTGTTGGTTCAGGATCAGTTAATTCTGAAATTCTTTGTGCAGCATTTTGTGCTCTTGTTGCTGATCTTAAAGTTGGAATCAACATAGCAATTGCTCCAACAACAAATGATACTAAAACTTGCGCTAAAGGCATTTTAACTATTAAAAGTTCAAGGTTCCCATTTTTTAAGAATCCAACACAGAAAATGATAACAAATAGTGGCATCATTGCAGAAGCAGTAACTTGAATTCATTGAGTTAAGAATGCTGATCATCGAACGGCTTTATCACCAGCTCTATTATAAATTTCATTTAAGTCTTCAACTCTTTTTACTTCATATTCTTCTAAACCAGAAGATTTAATTAAAGAAATATTTGAGATTCTATCTGTCATGTCTTGATCAACTTCACGTTTTCTATCAAAAGCTGTAATTAATTTTCTTCTGTTTTGTATGAAGATAAGTACAGCAATTCCAATTGAAAATATTAAATAAACAGCCATAATAACTGCGACATATCAAATTCCTGATAACAACATAATTGTTACAGACATTATGATTCCTATTAAGAAGTAAATCATGTTAGTAAAGAATTGTTGAATACCAAATGCTAATGATTGTGTATCCCCAACAAGTCTTGTTAAAATATTTCCTGATACATGATCAAAAAAGAAATCAACGTCTTGTTGTGCTAATCTAATTAACATTTTTTGTCTTTGATTAATTTCAACTAGCAATGAGAATTGAGCAATACTTCAGTTAACAATATATTCTGAAATAAATAATAGAACAAGTGTTACTAATGTAATATAAAATCATGTTTGTCAATCTATAAGTGAAACTTCTCATGCTAAGAATGTCAGTGTTTGTTTTGGTGTTTCGGCAACATCATTTGCTATTCCCGAAATCATCATTGTTGCAAATACTGGTAAGAATGTTGAGATTAATGCATCAAGCATTGTGAAAAAACAAACAGCAAAGAAAATCAGTTTATTTTGTTTTGCTGATTCAAATATTTGTTTCATAAAAACACCAAGTTTTTTAAATGAAAATTCCATTTGTACATCAAATCCATGTTTGTTAAGTTGTTTTTGGTTTACATTATTGTTGCTCATTATTAATTACATCCTTTCCATCTTTTTTTGAATTACCTGCATCATATAAATCTTTAAAGTGTCCAGGTATTTTTTTAAGTTCATTGAAACTTCCTCTTTGAACTATTCCTTGTTTTGGTGCTAGAACTAAAATTTCATCTACATTTTTAATTGTTGATAAACGGTGAGCAATAGTTACACTTGTTCTACCTTTCATTAGTTCATTTAATTTAGCTTGAATTTCTTTTTCAACAATATTATCTAAAGCACTTGTTGCTTCATCTAATATTAATAATTGAGGGTCTTTTAAGAACATTCTTGCAATAATTAATCTTTGTTTTTGTCCACCTGAAAGCATAAATCCTCTTTCACCAATAATAGTTTCATAACCATCTGGTCAAGACATAATTAAATCATGCAACTCAGCCTTTTTACATGCTGCGATAATTTGTTTATCTGTTGCTTCAAATCTACCATATCTTACGTTATCAAAAACATTTCCTAAAAAAATAGCAGGTTCTTGTTCAACATATCCAACTTTATCTAAATATGTAGAAAGATTTACATCTTTTAAATCTATATCTTCATTAATTAGCACTTGTCCAATTGTAGGATCATAAAATCTTAATAATAATTTTGAGATTGTTGATTTACCTGCTCCAGTTGTACCAACGAATGCGTATGATTTTCCTTGTTCAAAAGTAAAATCAAATTTTGGTAAAATTAACTCTGTTGGTTTTTCAGGATAAGCAAATGCAACATCTCTGAAGTAAATGTTACCTTTAATTTTTTCAATTTTAACACCTTCTTTGTCTTCAAAGTGGTTATTAAATCTTGGTTGTTGTTCTAAAATTTCATTAATTCTTTTTGATGCTACATTTGATTGAGTTAATCCAACAAGCACTCTTAAAAATGACATTAATGGGCCAATCATAAGTGCTGATGCTGAAATCATCCCTGGTAAAACTGCTGCTACTTCATTAGCATCGTAAATAAGAACTGTTGCAATAATCATTACAGACTCAATCGCATTAATAATTAAGAAAATTAATGATAAGATCATTGCTTGGTAATAGTTCATATGTGAAGATTGTTTGTAATATGGAACATGTTTTTCAATAAAACGGTTTTCTTCATATTCTTCTGTTCCTGAAGCTTTAATCAATTTAACATTGCTAATTCTATCTGTTACATCTCCGTTAACTTCTGTAACAATTTTTCTTGTTTTATAAGCAATTGGTTTCATTGGAATGAATAAAACGAAAAAGATTACAAATAAAGTGATAAACACGCAACATAAAACGATTGTTAGCGGACCTGAAATTGTTGTCATAACAATTATTGATGCTACTGTTGTTAAGATACCATTTAAGAACGTAATTGGAATAATACCTGTTTGTTCTCCAATGATTTGAGTATCAGAAACAACTTTGGTTAAAATTTCTCCAATTTTTTTATCTGAGTAATATGACATATCCATTGAAACTAATTTTTTATTTAAGTCATTTCTTAAATCAACTTCAATTTTTTTTCCTAACATTCCAGCTGTTCACTGTGAACCAAAAGTTGCTAGTGCCATAAATAAAATAATTCCTATTTCAATTGCTAAAAGTGGATAGAAATCAAGACCTCATCATTTGTTTATTGATGCATCAAGTATTTTTTGAATATCATTTGGTAAATTTGCTAATTCAACATATTTTTCAATTGTTACCGCTGCACTCATTTGTTCAATGATTTTTGGTGTCATTGCTGATGAAACAGATAATATTACTACTGAAATTAACATTAGAACTGTTCACAATTTATTTTTTTTCATATATCTAATAATTAAACCAATATATGAACCAGATTTTTTCTTAGATTTATTTGTATCTAATTCTGTGTTTAAGTCAGATTTTTTTAATCATCTTGAAACTCTGACTTGTGGTGTTGAAGATTCATTAAGCTTTTCATTATCAAGCATTTTTTGTTCTTCTTTATCGATCATATAATCCCCTCTTTTCTATGTGGAATACGCTTTGTGTATTTTTATTATTTTACCACCAAAAAATTAAAAATAAAAAACACCAAAAGTATTTTTAAATTTGATTTAAAATATCTGTTGCATTTTTCAATAACTTTGCATCATTTTTTAATAATTCGTTACTTGAAGAACAATTATTTTTAATGTTTTGTGGAATTGCAAAATAAACTTTATTTAATATTCATTTCAGATTTATTATCAATATTTTTGTATTTAAACATATTTTATTCTTCATACTCACTAAGAATTATAAAGTCTGAATAATCTATGTTTTTATGTTCACTTCAAAATTCACTATTAATAAATTTTTGAAAAGGATCTTTTGTTAATAATATTAATTTACCTCTTTGTTTAATAATATATTCAATTAAAATTTCGTCGCTCTTCTTCTCAGCTGAAATTAAAATAGTTTTGTTTTCCTTTACTAAATCATCAATAATTTTTTTGATCGTTTCAATATTATATTCATCTGTTGCTTCACCACCACGAATATAAATTGTTTGAAACTAGTTTTACAACATTGACACATTTCCTAAATAATAAAGAATAAATGAAGGTTTCATAATTTGTTTTAAATTATTAGGGTATATAGGGTTCATTACAGAAATATAATTATTTGGAATTGAATTTGGAATTTGAATTAAATATTGTGTTTCAATTTTTTTTATTATCTAACGCATCATAAATTTTTCCCCAGTCACCATGGTATTTTAATGAAAAATATAATAATACGTTATCCATTTTTAATTTAAATACATAATTATATTAGCAATTATTTCATTAAAAATATTGGTGTTTTCTTTATTAGTTGATAAATGAATTCTTGCTTCAATACCTACAATTGCTTGATCATCTAATGCAAACTCATCATTGATTGCAGTTGATCATGCCTTTACATTAATTAAGTCATCTTCATTTTTACCTGCTTTTGATTTATATGAGTTAAGTACTCTAACTACAAATTTATATAATTTCGAGTTACCATCTTTTGATGTATAGGCAACTTCTGCGTCCCTTTCTATTTGACCGATTATGTTTACTAAATTCATATTTACCTCTTTTTTTATTGCGTCAGATATCTGACATAATATTCTTAAGGAAAAAATAAAAAAATAACATTAAAAGTTATTTTCTAAAATATCTTTAATTGGTTTATAAGTTTTTCTATGAATTGGTAGCACTCCAAATTGTTGAGTTTTTAGCACATGTTCTTTAACACAATAACCTTTGTGTAAATCAAAATTATATTCTGAATAAAGTTTTGCGTACTCAATCATTATATTATCTCTTGTGGTTTTAGCTAAGATTGAAGCTGCTGCTATTGATTGACTTAAATCATCACCTTTAATAAAAAGTAAATATGTGTAATCCTTAATTTCAATTTTTTCTGCATCAATTAAACAAATATTTGGTTTGATTTTCAAATTCTTAATTGAATTGATCATCCTAATTCTATTTGCTTTTTTTGGATTCAATAAATCAACATCAGGTGCTTCTATAATTTCAATTGCATAAGTTAAGGCAATTTGCTTAATTTAGCACACAATATTGCTCTTTGTACTTTAGATAATTTCTTTGAATCTTTAATCAATGGGTTAGCATAATCGCTTGGCAAAATAACACTAGCAACAACAATTGGTCCAGCCATTGCACCACGTCCTGCTTCATCACTGCCACCAATTAATTCAACATGATTAGTTTTTCTAATTTCTGCATCAAAAATAATTCTTTATTCATCTATCATAAATCTGAAATATCCTCAATTGCTTTTTCATTTTTAACTTTCGATGCTTTTTCCATTTCTTCAGGAACAACTTCTAAGATTCTTTCAAATGAAACTCTTTTAAATTGATTTTGAATAATATCACGCATAAATGCATTAATAACACGATCATAATCAAATAAATCATCATTTAAATATCATTTTCTAACTTTGGCAATCATTTCAAAAATAATAAAAGTATCAGCAATTTGAATTGGTCTTTGTAATCTTGGTGAAACTTTATAATGATCTTCGATTAAAACTTCATAGTGATTAAATAAATATTGCATTAATTTACCAGCCACGCGTTCTTTTGGATAAACGTCTTCTTTAATTGAATTAATTGCACATATGTTTGTTGCAACAGTTTCATTTTCAAGTTTTGCTGGTAGTACACCTGGAGTATCAAATAATGAAATAAATTGTGATAATTGAATAATTTGAATTCCTCTAGTTAACCCTGGTTTGTTACCAGCTTTAACACTTTTATTTTTAATTAAACGATTAATAAAAGTTGATTTACCTACATTTGGAATTCCAATTACTAAAACATTAATTAATGAGTTAACCATTCCTTTTGCTTTATCTTTTTCTTGTTTTTCTTTAGTTGCTTTATTTATTAAATCAATTAATGGTTTAACAATATTTTTTTCTTTATTATCTAGAACCATTACTGTATTATTTTTTTTCTCGTAATACTCAGCTCATTCTTGTGTTACTTTTGGATCTGCAAGATCAGCTTTTGATAATACATATAATGTTGGCTTATTTTTTAATAGCTTAGAAAATGTTATGTTACGTGAAGAATATGGAGCACGAGCATCCAAAATCTCAATAACTAAATCAACAACCGGGATCTTTTCTTCAATGTTTTTTAAGGTTTTATTCATGTGACCTGGAAATCAGTTAAAATCTGCACTCATAATTTTACTCCTTTAATCTTTTTATATTATAACAAATAAAAAAACTCTCATTTCACATGAGAGTTATATTGTTTAATAAATGACAACTATTATTTGTCAGCTTTTGTAGGTAAGATTTCTTTAATTCTTGCAGCTTTACCTGATAATTTTCTAATATAGTAAATTCTAGCTCTACGTACACGTCCACGTTTAATTACAGTAACTTTATCAATAATTGGTGAGTGTAATGGGAAAGTTCTTTCAACAAATACACCATTTGATAATTTTCTAACAACAACTGAATAAGTAATACCTGAACCTTGAGTTTTAATTACTAATCCTTCAAATGTTTGAATACGGAATTTTTCTCCCTCTTTAATTTTAACGTCAACTTTAATAGTATCCCCTGATGTAAAATCTGGTAAATCATTACGTAATTGGTTATTAATAACAGCGTATTTTGATTGTGTTGTTTTAGTTGCTTTTGATGCCATACTATTTATTTCCTTTCTTTTTTCTAAGATTTTCTAATAATTGTAATTGTACTTTGTTTAATTTAGCTTCATCAATTAAATCTGATCTTTTATTAAAAGTCGAAATTAATTGTTGTTCGTCTCTTCACTTTTGAATATTAGCGTGGTGTCCACTTAATAGGACTTCAGGAACTTTGTCACCCCTATAATCATGGGGTTTGGTATAAACTGGATAATCCAATAAACCATTCTCAAAACTTTCTTGTTCATGTGATTCAGTATTAATAACTCCTGGTAAAATTCTAGTAATAGAATCTAATAAGATTAGTGCTGGTAACTCACCACCAGTTAACACATAATCACCAATTGAAATTTCAATATTAACATATTTTAATATTCTTTCATCAAAACCTTCATAATGACCACAAACAATAATTATGTGATCATATTCAGATGCAAACAATTTTGCAATATCTTGATTTCATGTTTTCCCTTGTGGAGATGTTAATACAACAATTGAGTTTGATGTTCTAACTGATTCAATTGCACTAACAACTGGATCACACATTAACACCATTCCTCTTCCTCCACCAAACTGATAATCATCAACTTGATTATGTGAAAGATTTGTAAAATCTCTAATATCAACAATTTCTAATTCAATCTTTCCACGCTCTAAAGCTTTTTTAATAATTGATTCTGAAATATATGACTTAATAATATTTGGGAATAAAGTTAGAATAGAATATTTCATTATTTTAATCCTTCAATGTTTTTCAAAGTTATAATTCTTGATTCGTCATCAATGTTTGTTGTATACATATCAACTAAAGGTACTCAAAATTCTTTTGTTTCATTTTCTAGTAACACTTTAACTAAGTCATGTTGACCATTAAAGATTGTTTCAACAACTTTACCATTTTGTTGTTTATAAACAACAGTGTAGTAAGTCAAATCATAAAATATTGAGAAGGCATCATTATCATTTAAGTATTTAATTTGTTTACCTCTAAAGTTTTCAACTTCATTAATATGATGATGTTCTTTAAAGTAAACTACTAAATGACTCTTTTGCATACTTATTGATTTAACTTGTTTTGGAATGATTACATTGTTTGTATTTTCAATAAATAAAAGTTTAATTTCATTTATATCATTTACTTCAATGTTTTTTTCAAGAGCTATTTTAACAGCTCCTTTAATACCAAATGTGTTGACAATTTTTCCAATAGATAATAAATTTTTATTTTCCATTTTATATCCTTGCTAATTTCGTGGTTTTAAAACAAAATATTAATTCTGTTGGAATTATTTTTTGTTAGCAAGTTTTCCTTCGTGTAATGCTTTCATCACACCTTGTTGTGATAATAATTCTCTAACAGTTTCAGTTGGTTGAGCTCCGTTTTGTAATCATTTTAAAGCTAATTCGTTATTAATTTTAACTTCTGATTTTAATGGATCAAATGTTCCAATTAATTCTATGTATTGACCATTACGGTTAACTCTTGAATCAGCAGCAACGATTCTGTAAAAAGGTGCTTGTTTTTTACCAATTCTTTTTAATCTAATTTTTACCATGTTTCCTCCTATAAATATTTAAAACCTTATTTAATTTTACTAAAAATAAAAAGGTTGTCAAGTAAAATTACTTAACTGCCATAATTTTTATTTATATCTATGATTTATTGGTCTCATTCTTCATTCAACAATGCTAAAGATTGAAAAAGCAATTGTATATCTTAATATATTTCAACCAAATACAACAAATGTCATATAAAACTTAAAGCCATTAAAATCAGGTAATTCTGAATGTTCATGATCATGATCTGCATGTAAACTCTCTACTTGTAAATTTTCATGATTAATGACGTCTTGTAAGTATCAAGCTAATATAAATAATGCTGTAGCAATAATTGACGCTAGTATTATCATGATTAAAATTGGTAAAAATCTTTTCAATTTGTCTTTTTTACTATTTGTTCCTCTATGAATTGGTGAATTTTGAAATATTAAGTTAAATACTATTCATACCATTCAAGTAATTAATAGATTTTGCGGTATTTCCATTACCATTGTTATTCATCCATGTTCCATTCCGTGAACAACGTTATGAAGAATTGGATTTAATATTGCTATTATACTAGCAAATACCGGTCCAAGTGTTGCTATTGATATACAGATAAATGCAATATCAAAAAATCTAAATGGAATTCTTAATTGATCTCCAATTGGTAATTGTAAATTTTCAAATAATATATCAATGGCACTTACTGCAACAGTTAAAGCTAAGAATATTCCTGTCAGAACCATTTTTCTTATTAATTCTTGTCTTGATAATCTTATTTTTAGTTGAACTTTAAATTCATTCTTTTCTATATGATCATGGTAACCTTTTTCATCAAAGTGATGTACCCCATGATAGTGATCTTCTTTTCTGTGTTCTTTCTTACTTAATTCATTTTCTTCAACTGAATTAATGTTTTCTAAGTAAGAATTATTTGGATTTTTATTTTTTTTCATACTCTCTCCTATTTTTATACTCTTTTCTAATTTATAAAAATTATAAATAAGAAATTTATATTTTTCAAGCAAAATTCAAAAAATAAATTATAATAGGATAAAATAAATAAGAAATGAGGAAATAAATATGTCAAAAAACAATGTATTAGATATGATCGTTGAAATTCCTAAAGGTTCTTCAAACAAATATGAAGTTGATGCTACAACTGGAAGAATTATTTTAGATAGAGTTTTATACGGTGCTAACTTCTATCCAGGAGAATATGGAATGGTTGAAAACACACTAGACTGAGATGGAGATCCATTAGATGTTATTAGTTTATGTACTTATCCAACTTTACCTGGTGTACAAGTAAGTGTTAGAATTTTAGGATCAATTAAAATGATTGATGCTGGAGAGATTGATACTAAATTATTTGGAGTATTTAACGGTGACCCAAGATTTAGTTCATATCAAACTTTAGAAGATGTACCACAACATTTACGTGATGAAATTGAAAACTTCTTCTTACAATACAAAGCTTTACAAAAGAAAACAGTAAAAATCAACGGTTGAGGAACTTTAGAAGAAGCAATCGAAGAATTACATGAATGTAAAGAAAGATTTACAGAATACAAAGATAGAATTCTTGCTGGTGAAAGAGATCAAATCTTAGCTGAATGAAAAGCAAAAGGAATTGGTCAAGGATAAGACATTCAAGTCGAGTAAATTTTAAAAAGAATTTTAAATATATAGTTTTAATTTCGTTAATTTTGTCATTTTTGCTAAATTTAATTTTATTGATTGATGTTTATCTTTTAGGTAATTTAAACTATAGATAATTTTAATATGTCTCTTTTGTAAAGTTTAAAACACCAATATTCTTAATTACCCAAATATTTAAACTAATTATTTATATTTTTCTAATTTACAAAATAATAGCTTTAATACGTAATGATAAAGAATTTGAAATTAAACTTTGAATTTATATATTATTGTTAATTTTTGTTCTTATACCAGATATAAAGTATTTTCAAACATTTAATAATTCATTCTTAAATGATTATTTAATTCTTACTTAAGTAATAATTCAATTAGTAAAGATGAATTTTTAAAAATAAGCAAAAATAAAGTATTAATTTTTAATATTATTTCAACTATTATTTTAATTTTAATTGTTATACGCTTTTCACTGTATTCAGTTCATATTTTGCATGTTATAAAAATTAAAAAAGAAAATAAAAATATAAAAGAAAGAGGTTATTAAACCTCTTTTTTACATATACACGAATGGTCCAAGTCATTTTGAGTTTTCTCAAAAGTCTGAAGACTTAATAATTGGTAAATAACTTATTTTAATATTTTGTGCATATGTTCTTGCATTAATGAAATCTTGCACATATTCTTCTAATGCAATTTTAACTAAACCACTAATTTCATTATTATAATTATATTCAATACTTTCTTTGATCTTGATTGAAATAAGATATGAAATGATCATTGAAATAAATGCTGTAAAAAAGATAATTGAAATTATAGGTATTTTTCAAATTCATCATAAAACCTTATCTGTTTCTTCAACTGTTCTTCCACTCATATAACCAAATAAAATACAATTTGCTAATAAACAAATACACATAGTTAATAATGATAAGAATGGCATAATTACAACTGCTAATTTATAACTTCTGATTAAGCCGTTTTTTTGGCTTACTTTAGATGCCATTCATAACCTTGAAATTATATAGTCAATTTCATAACCAACTGATTCAAAAATTTTTTTTGAAATAATAATTTGTTTTTTACTTTTATTAAGATTTTTAAATATATTAATATAATTGTCTGTGTTTACATAAATAACATCATAATCATTTAAGTGATAAATCTTTTTAAATTGATTAATGATCTTTTCTATTTCTTTTGAACTTATAACATCATTATATGAATTGATTCTTGGAACATGATAATTGTAATAAGCTCTATTAAAATACAATGCTGAAAATAGTAAAGTTACCATGATAATAAAGTTAACTATTAATAACATTAAATTTATAATAAATAGACTATCCATTTTCTCACCTTTTTCTAACCTTATAATGATTATAAAAAAAATAACACCTAAGTGTTAAAAAAGATTTTTTTATTTATAGACTAGCATTGTGATATACGTTTTGTACATCTTCTAATTCATCAAGTTTATCTAATAAAGTTTGTAATTGTTGTTTAACTTCTCCATCAGCAACTTCAATATAATCATCTGTTGGAATTAATTTGATTTCAGAAATTAAGTATTCATCAATCCCTAACTCATCAAGTGAATGTTTAACAGCATTAAAATATTTATATGGTGTTGTAACAACAATCATGTCATCTTCAGCTTCTACATCATTAACTTCAACTTCACTCATCATTAATTGCTCAAGAACTTCTTCTTCATTTTTTCCTTTAAAAGCAAACATTGAAACTTCTTCAAACATAAAGGCAACTTTGCCTTCAGGATTACCATGGTTTTTATTAAATACTTCTCTAATGTTAGCTGCTGCACGGTTAACATTACTTGTTAAGGCATCAACAATAATTGCTGTATTTCCTGGCCCCATTCCTTCGTATCTATTTGACACGTAGTTTTCATCATCTCCACCAGTTGCTCTTTTGATTGCTCTATCAATAACATCTTTTGGGATTTGATTTGATTTAGCTTTATCAATTAAAGTTCTTAAAGCTAAGTTAGATGCTGCATCAGCTCCACCAGCTTTAGCTGCCATATAAATTTCTTTACTTGCTCTACCATTAGCTGCAGACTTTTTAGCTGCAGTTTTTGCCATTGAGGCTGCGCGGACTTCGTGTGCTCTTCCCATATTAAAACTCCTTCTTATTATTTTTTATTGCTGCAATAACTTCTTCAACTTTTTCTTCCAAGTTATCATTATTTGCATCAATTACTAAAAATGGAAAATCATTTTTATGTGCTTGATAGTATCTTTCATAAGATTCATTTAAAATTTTTCAGTATTCATTTTCAATACTTAACTCTGCAGATCTTCCACGTTCGTTAATTCTTCTAATTGATGTTTCTGTTGAAACTTTTAAATAAACAACTAAGTCAAATTTTAACCTATCATTTGGGTATTTAAGGTTTTCTGATACAACATATTGAAAAAAGTCACAGTAAGTTTTATAGTCAGTATCATTAACATTTCCTAATTTGTGACATACATCCATAAAAATTGGATCTTCAATAATAGATCTATCAAAAATGATGTTTTTTAAATCTTTAGCTGTAAACAATTGTTTTGATCTTGCTGTTAACATAAAGATTTGCATTCTAAAAGCATAATTTTTAATATCTCTATAATAATCCTCAAAATATGGATTTTCATCAATTGGTTCTGGGAAAATTTCAAAATTTAATCTTTCTGATAGTTCCTTTGATATTGATGATTTACCTGCTCCTACAGTACCAAAAATTGCTATTTTCATATTTACTTACCTTTTATACCTTCTATTTATTATTTTAAATCTTCTTTTCTTTTAGTTGATTGATAAATCCCATAAAACTTTTTAACTTCATGAGGTTTAAGTTCTCTATATTGTGCAACTTGTAAATCATCAACTTCTAAAAATTCAATTTTAGTTCTTTTCAATTTCATTAAATTAGCTTCAATTGCTGAAAACATTTGTTTAACGTGATGTTTTTTTCCTTCAGCAATTGTTAATTCAACAATTGATTGGTTTTTTTCTTGATCATAATTTAGTAATTCAACTTCAATTGCTCTTGTAAAGTAATCATCTTCAATTTTTACACCTTTAAGTAATTGATTTACTTGTTGTTTTGATACTTTACCTTTACATAATCCTTGATATGTTTTGAAAAACTCATATCTAGGGTGCATAACAAAGTTTGCAAATTCACCATCATTTGTCATAATGATTAAACCACTAACATCATAGTCAAGTCTACCAACTGGATAAACTCTTGTTGGCACATCTTTAAAATAATCTGCTACAGTTTTACGTTGTTTTGGATCATACATTGTTGTTAGCACTAATCTTGGCTTATTAAATAAGTAATAAAATTTTTCATTATTCTTAGTTGTTTGTTTTCCATTAACTTCAATATCAGCATCAGGACTTGCTTTAAAACCTAATTCAGTTATTACAACCCCGTTAACTTTAACTTTACCTTCTAAGATTAATTTTTCGGCATTTCTTCTAGAAGTAACTCCTCTAGCAGAAATAATTTTCTGTAGCCTTTCCATTAAAACATACCTTCAGAATTATCATCATTAAATGATTCTTTTTCAAATACATCTTCTTCTGAAAGCATTTCTTCATTTACTTTTTCTTCATTATCAAATTCATTTTCTTCTTCATAATTTTTGTATGAAGCAAAATCAATTTTAGGTAAAGCTTCCATTCCACCTGTTATATTAAATAATTTAAAGAAATTATCTGTGATTGTGTATAGATTTGCTCCTGTTGAAGTTTTACCAATAGCTTTGATTAATTTTTTTTGTCTTAATCTATAAATTTGATATGAACATTCAGCTTGTCTAATTGCTTCAATATCATGTTTTGAAATTGGACCTTTGTAAACAATAATTGATAAAACTTCAATACTTGAGTTTAATAATCTTGAATTGTTTACTTCTAATTCTAATTTTGCAAAATATTCATGTAATTCTGGTTTTGTTTGTAATCTATATTTATTTTTAGCAAATTTTTGAATTGAAAAAGCACAATCTAAATCTGAAGAATATTTCTTTTCTAAATCTAAAATTGCTTCTTGAATAACAACTGGTCTAACATCTTCTAACACGTTTTGTAAATCAAGTAAGCTAATCCCGTCATCACCATAAACAAATAATAAACCTTCAATAACTGCTTTAATATTACTATTCATATTCTTCTACCTCTCTATTCTATTCAATATAGATTCATCTTCTAATACTTCTTTAGTAAATCTAAATTCTAATGTATCGTTTTTTTGATTAATAACAGCAACTTGATGTCTAACCATGTCTAATACTGCTAAAAATGTTGAAATTAAATTAATTAAATTCAATTCATAGCCTTTAATAACTTCTTCAAGTTTTCATTCTTTATTTTTATTAGTTCGCATAATCTCAACAATTGATTTTGCAATAACTTGTGGAGATATAATTTCATTTTGAATAGGAGCATATGCATCTCCTAACAACATGTGTTCATCATAATAAAAATCATCATCAAAGTTTTGTGCACGTTGTAAAACTGCTTGGAAAATTTCAGCAAATTCATCAATCCCTATATCTAATGGATCAACCATTAATTCATCATTTCGCTCTGCAATTGATTGAATAAATGATTTTTTAGTTTTTGGTTTTGAATAAGTTTGTAAATATTCTTCTTGCTTATTGTAGAAGTATTCACTAACTTCTTTAATTTGACCATATTGATTAATTTGTTCAAGCAAGTCTTCAAACATAAATTCATCTTGCATATCATCTTCATCTTTTGGTAATAAGATTCTTGATTTCATTTCAATCATTTGTGCGGCCATAACCAAATATTCACTAGCTAGTTCAATATCTAGTTTTTGTTGTCCTTCAATATATTTAAGGTATTGGTCAATAATTTCACTTAGATTAATTTCAAAAATATCTATTTTTTTATCTTTAACCATATTTCAAAGTAAGTCTAAAGGCCCTGAAAAATTGGATATATTTAACTCGTCTCAATGTTGCATATTGCTTCTCCTTATGTTATTTATTATTTTATAATAAATTAATTCCTTTTACCTACTTATTAAATTGATTTAGTTTTATTAATTTAAGTAACTCTTGATCATTTTTTAAATCTCTGTGCATTTGAATTAAAGTTCTTGCTACTAAAACAAAAAGCAATTCAGTTTCTAAAGAAATATTATATTTTGATTTTGGGTCTGTAAATCAATGTTCTAAATTGTTTCTTAGCTTTCTAATATAGTGGAATGATACTGATCTGTTTAACACTTTTAAATAATCTGCAAACTCTAATTTTTTAACAGTTGTTTTAAAAAGCTGCATTGAAACAGTATCAAAATCTTTTGTAAAAATATAATTATCTTTTTTATCAATTGACTTCAAATTATATTTATCAACAATAAAAACATTAATAAACATCAACTTATCAAAAATCGAATACAAGTATTTAAACATTAAAATTTGATCATGAAATTCTAATTCATTGATTGCAAATCTTTCATTTACACTATCATAGTATTTATTTTTAGATGACTTGTTAATGTAGTAATTAACAATCATTTTAATTTCAGAATAAATATATAAATTAAAGAAGTAATTTTTTATTGACATTAGAGATAATAATGTTTTTAGTAAGTATAAAAATTCATGCGTATCTTTTGTGCTAACTATTTTTTTAGTTGGTTTAATATCAATATCTAAAACACGGTTATTTTTAACTAAATTCATATTTAGTCGATAGGAAATAGTTGAATCTCTTAAAATCAGATCATCTATCATGTTAGCAACAAAAAATAAAATATCTTCAGCTTCTGTTTGCTTAATTTTTTTATTTTTAATAATTTTTATTAACTGTTTTATTTTTTGTGAGTACTCAGGTAATCTTAAGTCGTTCATAGTATCTCCTTTCTTTTTATTTTCCCATTATTTCAAAGACATTAGAATGTCATTTATAAATTCTAATAAATATCTCATTTTGCTGTTTAAAAAAGTTAATAGCTAGATCTCCAGTTATTGCATTTTTAAGTTGTGGGTTATCTTCAATTAATTTTTCATTTGAAAATATCTCGACTTGTTTTTTAATTCATTTAACAAGTTGATTTGCATGTTCTTTTTCTTTTAAAGATAAGGTTTTATTATTATATTTTATTTCATAATCATCTTTAATATCAGAATTTAAATTTTGATACATAATGACGTCTTTGAACATTGTGTCTTTAATAGCTTCATAAAATTTTTCTTCAAAGTTTTCTATTTGGTTTTGTTCAATTAATAACATTCCAAATAAATCAGATTGTCTAATAAATAAATGTTTATTATATGTTGCAACTTTATTTACAACATTTTCAAATTCTAAATAAAGTTCATGATTAATTTTTAATGAGAATTTAGTTTCAAAAAATTTTATAAAATCGCGAAAAACTTTATTATTAATTTTTTTATCAATTTCTGTGTTGTTTAATTTTGCTAAAATTTTTTTCATAACTTCTCCCTTTCATTAATCGATTATTATTCTTGTATTAATTTTTTTCTCTACATTATCTTTTTCATATTCTGAAAAAATGTTTTTAATATTTGCATAATCAATGAACTCAGCTATTACTTGATCAATTCAAATAACAGTTAAAAATAAATAAATACTATTGATAAAGAATAAACTTGCACAAGTAATTCTTATAATGCTTCTTAAATTAATTTCAAAAGTAATAACATTATTAATATTTATTTCATCAATTATTGCTTGAATAGATTGGTAAGTAAATAATCCTGATTTAGTGTAAATAACTGAATTAAAAATAATGATAACCAAGATTTGTCCAAGAATTAAAGCTGATGCAATAAATCCTGTTACAGGCACACCTTTTGATGCACGATAGTTTCACATAATGGCAAAACTAAATCACATATAGAATAATACAAAATATGCTGCTCCAAAAATTAAATTTGCAAAAATAATTCAAATTGAATTAATCACAAATGTAGACACCAATAATGTAACACCTGAAATTATAATTAATCAAAAGATTAAATTTTTAACGCCCATTTTTGGTAAAAAGATTTTATATAATACAAACCCTAGAACAAATTCTCCAAATAAAAATATTGCTTGATATTTTCTATCTAGTGTTTTTAATCATTCCGCACTGTCATTTGCAATTTTTGAATTAGCTACTAAATACATTCTAAAAATTGGAGATTGGACAAATCCAAAAATGATTCCTAGTAATAAAGTTAAAATTATTAATTTAACTAATGTTGATTTTGAATACTTAACTAATTCTTCTTTTAGTACTAGTTTAAATTCACCAATCTTATTTGGATTTTCTTCAATAGTTTTAAAGCTAATAAATAAAGCAACTAATAAGAAAACTACACAAACAGAATTTATTAAAATTAAATTTTTATTTACCAATTCATTAATGTTAGTAATTCAATTTCCAATAAAAGTTGCAAAAGTTATTACAAAACCAATTGCAAACGAAACTTTAAGGGCAAACAATCTATTGTATTTTTGTTCATTTAAAAATAAAAAGTATAAACTTTGTGATGAAATACTAAATGCTAAAATAATTGCTTGTAATATGATTAAAAGTTTAAATCAGCTTTGATCATCTGATGGTATTAATAACATTAAAGACGCCAAAACAGAAGTAAGAATTGAGATTCTTATTCAAATTCTTCTATTTTTTATTTTTCCTGTTAATCAAGTTGCTAATGGTTTAAGTAATACTGCAAAAAACATTGCACTACTAAAAATCAGCAGAACCACAATATTAGCTGGTGTTGTTTTATCAAATAACTGTGTTAGTACATTACTATTTTCTTGAAGTAATATTGCATTTATAATTCAAAATATTAATGTCTGAATATAAAATCAAAATAGCTTTTTTTCAAAATTTTGTTTTTTATAAACAAAGTATAAAAATACAAAACCTAAAATTATAACTAATGGAGCTACAATAAATAAATCTCAATTTTTCATATTACATCGTTTCTAATGCACTAATACCAATAATTTCAAATGCGTTTGTTAATACTTGTAACACAGCTAATACTAAACCAAGTCTTGCTTCACTAGTTAATATATCATTTTTATCAAGAATTTTTGTATCTGCATAATATGAATGGAATTGTTTACATACTGTTTGAATATATTCACAAATTAATTGTGGTGCTCTATTTTTAGCAGCCATTTTAATTACTTGATTAAAATTATCTAAAGTAAGTAATAATTCAATTTCTTTTTTATTTGTTAATAAATCATTTTCATGTAAATTAGCTTTAATATTTTTTTGTGCTGCTTGATTTAAAATTGAATTACATCTAGCTGTCGCATATTGTGCATAATAAACTGGATTTGTTGCATTTTTTTGTTGCACTAAATCTAAGTCTAAATCCATATGTGAACTGCTTGATTTAGAAGCTAACATGTATCTTAATGCATCTTTACCGACCATCTCCATAATATCAACTAGTCAAACAGCAGTTCCTTTTCTTTTACTCATTTTGTATTCTTGACCATCTTTAATTAACCTCACCATTTGTACCATTTCAATTTCTAGAATATCAGGATTGTGTCCTAAAAGTTGTAACCCTGCTTTCATTCTTTGAATATAACCATGGTGATCACCACCTCAAATGTTAATTAAAATGTCTGCTTTAGTTCTAGCAATTCTAATATTATGTGTAGCTAAGTCAGGCACAATATAAGTTAATGAACCGTCTTTTTTGATTAAAACACGATCTTTATCATCACCAAATTCAGTTGTTTTTAATCATAATGCCCCATCTGCTTCATATGTTGCATTTTTTGCTTTATATTCTTTTAATAATATTTCAATTTGATTAGTATCATACATTTTTTGTTCGCTTGAGTAATGATCAATTTCAACACCAAAGTCTTTTAATTGTGACTTAATTTCAGCTAAAAAATATTTTGTTGCTTCTTTTCTAAAAATTTGATGTACTTCAGGATCAGAAATTACTGTTTCAGTATAAGTTAAATCTTTAAATTTATCACCGTATTTTTCAACAAATATATTTGCTAAATCATCATAGAATGATCCACCATATGTATTTGCTGGTTTTTCAGCTTTAATTCCTAATGCTCATAAGTAATGAACAAAAACAGTTACAGCTAAAATATTGATTTGGTTACCTGCGTCATTTGTATAGTACTCAGTTTGAACTTCATAACCATCAAATGCTGTAACTTTTTCTAATACAGAACCAGTCACAGCATTTCTTGCATGACCAACATGTAAAAACCCTGTTGGATTAGCTGAAACATATTCAATATTAATTATTTTATTTTTTAATGTATTTTTACCATATGCTTCTTTTAATGTTGTAATGTTTTTAATTGCTGAAGTTAAAATATTTGTTTTCAGTTTAATGTTAATAAAACCAGGCTCTGCAATTTCAATTTTATCATAATATTCTTTTTGTGCTAATTTAGCTTTAATTTTTTCTGCTAACTGAACTGGATTTTGTTTTAATTCTTTTGCACTCATTAAAGCAAGAGTAGTTGAAAAATGACTATTAATATTATTTTTATTAATTTCAACAATAGGTTCTTTTGTAATATTAAGTTTTTTTGCAATTTCTTTTAAATCATTTTCAATAATACTAATTATGTTATTCATTTTTATTCTCCCTCTAAGGAAAAAACATTTGATTCAACAAATGTTTTGAGTCCTATATTGCCAATAATTCTTTTTCTTTTACTTTTGATATATCATCTAATTTTTTAATACTTGCATCAGTAACTTTTTGAATATCGCTTTCAATACCCTTAACTAAATCTTCACTAATTGATTTATCTTTTTTAGCTGTATCAATGCTATCTCTACGAATGTTTCTAATACGCACTTTAAAGTTTTCTAATTCTTTGTGCATTTTTTTAACTAAATCTTTTCTAATTTCTTCAGTTAATGCAGGAATGTTAATTCTTACAACTTCTGCATCAGAAACTGGGTTTAAGTTTAAATCTGATTTGTTAATTGCAGCTACAACTTCTTGAATTAAAGATTTATCTCAAGGTTTAATTACAAGTAGTTGTGGTTCAGGTGTTGAGATTTGTGCTGTTTGGTTAACTGGTGTTAGAGTTCCATAGTAGTTAACCATTACTTTGTCTAACAATGCAGCACTTGCTCTTCCTGTTCTGATAGTTTTAATGTGTTCTTGTCATGCAGCAACAGTTTCGTCCATTTGTTGTTCTGCTAATAATAAAATTTCATCCATAGTTATGAGTTCCTATTCTTCTATAATTGTTGATTCTAATGAACCTTCCATTACTTTAATAATGTTGTTTGGCCCTTGCATGTCAAATACTTCAATTGGAAGTTTTGCATCTTTTGCTAAAGTAGCTGCTGTTAAATCCATTACACGTAATTGTTTATCAGCAATTTTACGATGAGTTAATTTTTTATAAAATTTTGCATTTGGGTTTAGGTTTGGATCTGAGTCATAAACTCCTTTAACACCATTTTTTGCCATCAATACTGCATCAGCACCAATTTCAATTGCACGAATAACTGAGTTAGTATCTGTAGTAAAGTAAGCAAATCCTGTACCACCAACAAAAATTGATATATATCCTTCCTTCATTTTTAGTCTTGCTTTTTTAAAGTTATAGTCATCTGTTACTGTTTCAATTTGTAAAGATGAATAAACATTAACTTTGTCATAACCTAATCGTTTGATAGTTGATTCTAAAGCTAGACCATTCATAACTGTTGCTAATATTCCCATAAAGTCAGCATCAATTTGTGGCATATTAATATCTGCTCCAAGTTTTCCTCTTCAAATATTTCCCCCACCAATAACAATTCCAAGTTTTAATCCATTGTTAGCTAATTCAACAATTTGCTTAGCAATTTCTTCTAACTTTTCTTTGCTATAAATTTCATTTTCACTCTTTAAAGCTTCTCCACTTAATTTTAATAAAACTGTACTATATTTATATTTCATGTATATACCTCATTCATCTTATTTATTATACCCAAAAACACTTATAAAAAAAGTATTCATAATTGAATACTTAGTAATATTTTAAAAGTATTTTAATCCTTTATTTTTTTGTAATCAAAGAATAATAAATAGATAACAAAAATAATACAGACTCCTTCAAGTAATAATGTAAGTCAATTTAAAAGCACTCATGTATTGTATAAAGTATTCATTGTAATGAATGTATAAGTAATAAGTGCAACTGAAGTAATTGTTAATATAACAATAATAATTATCCTATAGGATAACTTTTTAGTTTTAATCATTTTGTAAATTTCAGATGCAATTAATACTAAACCAATTGTTCCAATTAGCAGCGCACTAATTATTTGAAATATTTCTATTGTTGAATATCGCATAATCTAACTCCCCAACTTTCCATAGTTTAAGTAATATGATGGTGTATCTTTTGTAAAGTTAGCAAAAGCATAACCATGTTTTAGTAGTGTTTCAAGAAATTCTGGTAATCAAACTTTTGCATAATCTCTTGTATGAGCAACAAAGATTTGACCATTTCTTAAATGAGAAAAATATTGATTTAAGATTTCTTCTTTTCCTGTTTTTTCTTCTAAATAATCAGTGCCTAAATATCCTCTAACTCAATAAGGATTTGCAACTTTTTTTTGTACATAACCCAAACCTCTATAGTATTGTAAATATGGCATCCTGATTGGAATATCTTTTGATTCAATTTTTTTACCATTTTCATTATATACATGTTTGATCATGTCATTTACGTCATTTAATTCTTTAACTAATTGAACTTGGTTATTTATATATTCATTATGATAGTATGAATGATTTCCAATTGAGTGACCACCTTGAATCATTCGATCAACAACTTTTTTAATACTAGTATTATTAACGTATTTTGATAAATTAATTCCTGTCATAAAAAATGTTGCTTTTACATCATACTTATCTAACACATCAAGAATTTTTTCATCAGCACAAGCTGATGGACCATCGTCAAATGTAATCATAACAACTTTGTTACTTGAGATTATTCTATTAACTTCTCGGTCATAATTATATGTTGAAATACTAAAAATAAATCCCACGATCATTAGTGAAATAATTGATATTTTTGTTAATGTTAATAATTTCATAACTTATTTCCTTTCCTTATATAAAAAATTATTTAAAAAAGTACTCTTATATGAGTACTTGAATTTATATTATTTGTTTCTAATTGTTTTATCATGGTATGCTAATGCATCTTCTGATTCAACTTTAATACCTGTGATTTTTTCATCAAAGAATGAAGCATCAACCATTTTTGTACTAAATTTAATTTTTTTGGTAACTCGTTTACCTTGTTTATAGAAAACAAAGATATTTGGTGTTCTTGTATCATTAATGATTTTTATAATATTCTTATTATCAATTTTTTCTCCAATTAAATTAATTGAATCTTTTGATAAAGCTATTCCAAAGTATTGAATAAAGAAGAATAATGCAATAACTACAGCAACAATACAAACCATTCCTATAACTGTTGTGATAATTGGCCCTATATTTTTGCTTTCATTGTCAGGTTTAAAAATAATCGCTGTGATAATTCCCATAACCTCAGCAAGTGAAATTAGTGACATTGTAAGAATTGGTAATACTAAACCATATTTTTTAGCTTTACTATCTATTTTTTTAAACTTGTAGTAGTAAAATGCAAGTGTTAATAATAAAAGTAATGAAACTCCAATTAACACGATACTCATAATTAAAAATTTTGAACTCATAACTAGTTACCTAATTGAGCAGCTACTTCACTTGCAAAGTCAGTAACTACTTTTTCAATTCCTTCTCCAACTTCATATCTAATCATATCGATTAAAGTAACTTTTTTAGATTCTAAAAATTGACCTACTTTGAAACTTTCATCTACAACATATTGTTGATCAACTAGACTGATTTCTGATAAACGTTTTGATAATTTACCTTTTAAAATGTTTTCTAAAACATTTTCTGGTTTACCTTGTAATTTTGGATCTTCTTTAGCTTCTGCTTTAATAATGCTAAATTCTGATTCTTTAAAGTCTGCTGGAATTTCATCCATGTTTTTGTATTGTGGACTCATAGCAGCAACGTGCATAGCTAAGTTGTAAGCATCTGATGCATCAATTGTTCCTTTGAAATTTAATACAACTGAAACTCTTTTGTTAGCGTGGTTATATAAAGTAGTTGAGTTTCCAGCTTCTTTTGCAATTAAAGTAAATCTTCTTAATTGAATTTTTTCTCCAATTGTTGCTGTGGCATTTACTAAAGCTTGTTCAATAGTTTCACCTGAATTTGTTTTTAATGCTAATCCTTCTTCTAAAGTTTTTGCATCTGATGCTAATAATACATTAGCAATTTCATCAATTAAGTTGATGAATTTTTCGTTTTGAGCAACGAAGTCTGTTTCTGAGTTAACTTCAAGAATAACAACTTTTTTGTCATTTTCTTTTGCTAATGCTACACCTTCTGCAGCTACACGGTCTGATTTTTTAGCAGCTTTTGCTAATCCGTTTTCTCTTAATCAAACGATTGCATCATTGATGTTTCCATCAGTTGCTTCTAAAGCTTTTTTACAGTCCATCATACCAGCTTGTGTAATTTCTCTTAATTCTTTAATTAATTGTGCGTTTACAGCCATATATGTATTCTCCTTTGTTTATTAGTTAGTTGGTTTTTCTGATTTTTCTGATCTGTTTCAGTTTCTGTTATTGATATTGAAGTTGTTTTCTCCTTCAGTTCTTTCACGTTTAACAACAACTGTTTTTAAAACTGAAGGTGCCATTTTTAAGTTAGCTCCATCAGCGAATGCATCAACTAAAGCGTTGATCATAATGCTTACTGATTCTTGTAAATCATCGTTTGCAGGAATTGGTAAAGTTACGATATCTGGATCAACGTTTGTATCACATAATCCAATTACTGGAATATTTAATTTAATTGCTTCTTTAACAGCAATTTCATCTGATTTAGGATCAACTACAACTAATGCTGCAGGTAATTTACGCATTTGTTTAATTCCACCTAATGATTTTTCTAAGTTAGCTTTTTCTTTTAAAATTAAGATTTGTTCTTTTTTAGTTCTTAAAGCTAATTTTCCATTTTTTTCTGATTCTTCAATTTCTCATAAAGCTTTAATTCTTTTTACGATTGTTTTGAAGTTAGTTAAAGTTCCACCTAATCATCTTTGGTTAACATAAAAGTTACCCGATCTTAATGCAGCTTCTTTAACAGCTAATTTAGCTGAACGTCTTGTTCCTACGAATAAAACTTTTTCACCTTTAGCTCCAATTGATTGTAATAGTTTTTCAGCTTGTCTTAATTGAATTAAAGTTTTCTCTAAGTCAATTACGTGGTTTTTTGATTTTGACCCATAAATAAATGGTGCCATTTTAGGATTTCATCTCTTTGTTTGGTGACCGTATTGAACACCAGCAGCAGATAATTCATCTCTTGTTACTTCTTTATATGCCATTTTGTACTCCTTCTTTTCTTTGTATTTGTTAGGCTTCCAAATGATTCGAACACTAACCACCCTTTTCACTAAATTTGGGCACTGGGTTAAATGAATTCTCACTTGTGATTGAATATCTATATATTTGTTAAATAATCAACTTTTAAATTATAGCAAAAAAAGCACTTATATTGAAGCGCTTCTTTCTTGATAATCTGCTATTTTTTATTTTTTGACTTATTATTTCCTGTTAAAGTATAAATTTTTGGTGTTGTTTTATATTTATATCTTTTTTCATAGTAACTTTCATTATCAATAAATTCATTGCTTTCTTCAATTTGTTCATACAATGATTTAATAATTTCTTCACTTTGATTTGATTCTTCTTCAACATTAATTCCTGCGTCAATAAATCTTGCAATTTTTAATTTACTACTATTTCTTTGTACGATTTGTTTAACAATCGGTAAGTTTACAATAATGTTTAAACCAATATTTGGTCTAAAAATTAAAGGTAAAATAATACACACTGGTAAGCTAGTAATTGCAGTGATTGCTAGCACACTAATTAATGTTGCAATTGTGACAGGTTCTAGCACAACTGTTATGATTGAATTAACATGAACAACATCAACATCAATTTTGATAAGTACAAATTTACTTAAACCAAAATTAATAAATAGAACTGTTGCAACAACAGGCACTAATAGGAAAATAAAGTTTGGTATAACATTTTTAATCGATGAATTATAAGTAACATGTGTTCATGTAAATGATCATAAGTAGAAATAACCGACCATCATAAAGATTAACTTGATTACATAATAGTATCTAATCATTCTTGGAATTCAGTTTTCATAACTACCTGAATCATATACAAAATAATATAAACAAATCAATGTAATTCCTGCAGTTATTACAAATCAAATTGAAATTAAGTTCAATCATTTTGTTGTTCTTTTTTCAATCCCTTTTGCTTGAACTAAAACATATTGTCCTTGTACTATAATAATTGCACTAGTTGATAATCCAAACATTATTGAAAATTCTTGATTAGAGAAAATATATTTTAAAGCTTGCGCTTGATAAATAGCACTAGCGTCACTTCCATCAAAGTCTTTAGCAATTACATTTCCAAATAATCCTGTAGCAATAAACGGAGTTAAAATTGAAATCAAGACAAAACTAAACCCAGCTACAATATATGTATAGAGTTCATAGTTGGTGTAGGTCTTCCATTCAATTCGTCCTTCTTTTAGAATCTTAGCAATGAAGTATTCTCTAAACGAAACAATGAAGTTTAACATTATGATTCTAATATTAATTCCTACAATCATATAAATAGAAAGCATAGAAGTAGTTTTCAACCCTGATGCTCCTAATACAACAAATAAGATAATAATGTCAGGATTCATTAAAATATTAATTCCTAAAGATGAGAAGAATAATTTTGATGATTTTCTCACTAAGTTATGATCGTTAAAATCAGAATAAAATTTTATTCATGGGTATTTTCGCTTAACATACCACATGATCATAAATCCACGAATAAATGGATAAATAATAATTGGCATAAAAACCAGTACTGGACTAAGTTGAATACCTCTATAATTAATAAAATTTAATAAGATGATAATAGTCATATAAATGACTACATCAGTAAATAAAATAATTGCTCTTCTTAAATAGTTTTGTTTATCAGCTTCTAATACGTTTTCATATATACCAAAAATTGATGAGTTAACTATTTGTTTAAATCCAAAGAAGAAACATACTAAACCAAGTTCTCATAAATGAATAACAATTGGTTCAACCCCTTCTTTAATAACTGGTCCTGTTAAACTAGTTATGATTGATTCGTTTTGTAAAAAGTAAGGTGCTAATGCAATTTCAAGTGGATATAAAATTGAAACTAAAGTTACTAAAATTAAACCTCTTCAAAGCTTATTACGATATTTACGTTTAGCTGTTGAAAATGCTTCATTAGCACTAATTCAATCTTTTTCCATAATTGGTTTTGACATTAGAATTACAGTTGTAATTCCAAGTGCACCTTCACAAGTTCCCCCAATAATGGCTATTGACATCGAAATTCTAACGAACCCATTAAACTCAGTACCATAAGCACTCAAGATTCAATAAATCATTAGAATTTGAATAATTGTGTTAGTGAAAGAGATTAATACCCCTACCAATGCGCTTCAAACACTGGTTCTTGCAGAGGTCTTTATTACAATATTTTCAGTTGTTTCAAGTTGCATTGTTTCACCTCCTATCAGGTTGGTTCTATCTCTACAATTTTACCATTTAGGTTTTCTAAATTCCCTTTAAACCCATTAAACACTAATTTATTAGCAAATAAGAAAATCATTTTTTCATTGTTAATCATAGTACCTGAATATCTTCAATCATTAATAATCGGAGCTCCATAATATTCTAAAGTAGCTCTAATTTGATGTTTTCTACCTGTTAAAATTTGAACTTCTAATTCTGTTTGTTTATTTGTAACATCAAGACTAACAACATTAAAAATTGTTGTTGCTTCTTTATAATCAGGTTTAAATTCTTCACTGAATACTGATTTTTGAATGATCGGATCATATTTAATTCATCCTTTTGCATCTAAACTTTCAGTTACAGGTACATCAATTTTACAGCAATAGTATTTTTCAATTTTATCTTTATCTTGAATTGCTTCAACTAAAATATCATGAGCTTGTTTGTTTTTTGCATACATTAAAAGTCCTGAAGTTAATTTATCTAATCTGTGTATGTGACTAACTACATATGAGTTTTCTTCACTTGGATTGTATTTGTTTGAATCAACTAAATAACTTTTAACAATATCATCCATGCTTTCTTTTACTAATGAGTGAACTTCAACATTATATGGTTTTAAAACAATTAATATATTTGAATCTTCATAAACAATATCAAGTGCATAGTCTTTAATTTTTTTAAAATTATCTCTTAACACAGGTTTATTATTATCATAAACAACAATTTCATCATTTGCTTTAATTAAGTAATCTTTATCTTTGATTCTTTTGTCATTAATTTTAATATCCCCTTTTCTCAATCATTTATAAATAACTGAAAGTGGAGTTGTTTTATAGTTCTTTTTTAAAAACTTAAATAAAGTTTGATTATCATCATTTTGGTTTGCAATAAATTTATTCATTAATTAACACCTGAGATCCTTACTATCATTAAAATGAAAGTTATAAAGTTTGAACCTAAATGAGCTAATCATGTATAGGTAACATTACCTTCTGTAAATATAAATGTGGCAGATAAAATTAGTCCTGGTATAAAGTAAACATAAATGTTTTCTACATCTCCCATACTTACATGCACCATTGCAAATGCAAGTGATGAAACTATTAAGGCAAATCATTTATTTCCAACACCTGTAAAAATTGAATCTCTAAATGCTAGTTCTTCAACCATAGGTGCAACAATTACACTAAAGATAAATAATAGTATTGAATATATTACTTTTAAAGCTACTGAAGAGCTATTGTAAAGATCTTCAAGTGCACTTTGGTTTGATGTTTCTTTTGCTAAAAAACTTAAACCAAAAGATACTGCAAATAAAACAATACTCATAATAAACGCAACACTTAAAACTTTTTTTCATTCATTTTTTAAAGTTAAAATAATTCTTTCTTTTAAGAAAGGAACTTTAATAAATAAAATAACTCCAATAATAATTTCAGCAATTGTTTGTAAGATGATTGATACAAGTTGTGATGTTACATTACTATTCCCAGCAACAGCTAGAATTAATGAACCTAAGATAATAACAAATAAAAATGGCACTACAATAAATGCGTATATTCCAATTGCGTTTGTTCTTATAAACAATTGATTATCTCTTTTATATAAAATTAAACATCCAACTGCAGAACAAATGATTTGAACAGGCACAAAAACAAGGTTTATGTAATTTGCTGTATCTTCTGCTGTGTTTCCATGAATAGTAAATTTTAATATGATTAGAACAATTAAGGGCACAAATAAAATTGATGTTGCAAAGATAATTCCATCAATCAAAAGATTGAAAACATTGAATTTAAATTTTGCTTCTGGTGGTAATTGATCTTGTAAATTTAATTTTTTAAATGATAATTCCATGTTTTCTCCTTCTTTTAGTCTAAATTAATTAAAACATATAAAAAAATTGCATAAAGCAATTTTAATTAATTTTGTATTAACCTTCAATTAATGCTGCTGAAATCATTGCTTCTTTGATTCCTGCAACAGCTGCGTCAGCGTCTGATCCTTCAGCGATGATAGTAACTTCATCTCCTGATTTAATTTGCATTGATAAAATGTTCATAATTGATCTTAAGTTTCCATTTTTTGAACCTGAAACGATTTTAACATCTGACTCAAATTTTGAAGCTGCAGAAATAATTGCAGTTGCTGGTCTTGCGTGTAATCCAATTTTGTCAGTAATAACTGCTGTAAATTGTGTCATTTAATTTTCCTCCTGTATTTTTTTAATACTTAATTATTATATCAATAACTTACCTGATATATCAATTGTTATTATAATTAATTTTTCTTTGAGATTGTAGGATCAGTGACAGAAATAGGCATTATTCCATAGCATGAACTGAAGGCGACTTTCATTGTTTGTTCGTTTACTTCAATAACAACACCTTCACCAAAAATCATATGTTCTATTACATCATTTTTCATATAACCAACTGATGTTGTTTTAGATTGGTTTTGTGATGTTTTTTCTCCAATATGACTTGTATTAGCAAATGGGTTGATACTTTTTTGATATCTTCCTTCAAATTGATATAAATCTTGATTGAACTCTTTAATAAATTTTGAAGGTGCTAATTCAGCTTGAGAAATAAATGAAAACTCACCTTTAATATAAGTTACAAATAACTTTTCTTCTGCACGAGTAATTGCAACATATAATGTTCTTCGTTCTTCTTCAATTTCTCTTAGCGAATTTGATGATAATCTTCCTGGAAAAATATCTTGGTTTAATCCTACAACAAAAACAATTTTATTTTCTAATCCCTTTGCTGCATGGACTGTTAATAACGTAACTTTTTGAGCTTCAATATCATCTGCATCAGAATTTAATAAAGCTTCTTCTTGTAAGTATGAAATAATTTTTTCTGTTGTTTCATTTTCACTTTCATCACTTTGATATGATTTGTCAAAGTTTTCAAGCTGATCATATAATGATTCAATGTAACTAATATCTTCTTTTTTTTCTGTATGAATTAGTTTTTGAATATATCCTGACTCAACTAACATGAATTGAAGAACAACTCTAATGTTTTTACTTTCATTGTAAATATAAACAGCTTTTGAAAGAACACTTCTAATAGTTGTTAAATGCTTTGAAACTTGATTAATATGTAACTCATCTTCATTAACAATTAAGTCATAAAGTGAAACATGCATATCTTGTGCTTTTTCTTTTAGTTTTTTAATTGTTACATCTCCAACTTTTGGAATGCTTTTTAAAACTCTTTCAATTGCTTGTTCATCTTGTGTTGCTAAAGTTCTTAAAAATGCATTAGCTTCTTTAATAACTTTTCTGTCTTTAAATCTAATACCTCCAATTAATTGGAAAGGTATTTTATTATTTTGAAATTCTTTTTCAAATTCTGGTGATCAAGCATTTAGACGATAGAGTACAAAAATATCTTTGTATTCATAACCTTCTTTAATTAACTCTTTAATTTTCAAAGTTACATATCTTGCTTCATCATTTCTTGATTGACATTCTTTAACAGTTGGTAAATCTCCAGATTCATTATTTGTAAAGATATCTTTTTCTTCACGGTTTTTATTGTTATTAATAAAATCATTCGCTAAATCTAAAATCTTTTGTGTTGAACGATAATTTTCATTTAATACTATGCTAATACCATTCGAAAATGTTTTATTAAAGTTTAAAATGATGTCTACTTTTGCACCACGTCATGAATAAATAGTTTGATCGGGATCACCAACAACAGTTAAATTATTTTTATCTCTTGTTAAAAACTTTATTAAATCAAATTGTAAATCATTTGTATCTTGAAACTCATCAACCATTACATAGTCATATCTATTTCTTCATTTTTCTAAAGTTTCTGGATGTTCATTAAATAGTTTAAAAACTAAAACTTGTAAATCATTAAAATCAATTGAATGAATAGTTTTTAAATATTCTTCGTATTTTAAATATAAAGTTGCTATTGCTCGCTCAAGTCAACTGTAGCAATCTTCCATTGCTTCTAAAGGAGAAATTAAATCATTTTTTCAATTCCCAATTCTATAAATAATTTTCTTTTCAGTATATTTTTTTAATTCTGTTAAATGACTAAAATGTTCATTAATTAAATTTCTAACAATTGCAATTTGATCACTTTGATCAATGATTAAAAAGTTTTTAGCTAATCCAATTAATTCATAATCTTCTCTTAAA
Organism: Mesoplasma melaleucae; assembly: GCF_002804105.1. Classification (NCBI taxonomy): domain Bacteria; kingdom Bacillati; phylum Mycoplasmatota; class Mollicutes; order Entomoplasmatales; family Entomoplasmataceae; genus Mesoplasma; species Mesoplasma melaleucae. The sequence goes on from NZ_CP024964.1 coordinate 704,639, forward strand.
ACTCTAGAACATCATGCATGAAAAGTTGAAATATGCGGATTTGTAATTAAATCAGGAATAATTTTATTAACACGATCTCGCATTTCTCTTGCTGCTTTATTTGTAAATGTAACTGCAAGTATTTTGTAAGGAGCCATTTCAAGTTCTTGAATTAAATAAGCAATTTTAGTTATAATAACTTTTGTTTTACCTGAACCAGCACCAGCAACAATTCTTAGCGGTTTATCAGTTATAGTTACCGCTGCCAATTGTTGTTCATTTAATTCTAAAAGTAAATTATTCATGACTCTCTCCTCCATCCTTTTCTTCTATTAGTTTTTTATTTTTCTTTTCTAATTTTAAATTTTCAGTTAAGTTTCGTTTGTCAACATGAATTGATTCATAAAATTCTTTTTCTTCTGAATTACCAATTACTTCTAAAATCTCATCATTAAACATACCTGGTGTTTCTTTTAAAACATATTTCCCATTTGATTTATAATTTGTTTTAAAATGTTTTGGTTTTTCTAAAACAACAATAACTTGATGTTTCATATCAACACCAGCTTGGTGATTTTTTTGTAATTTAATAGCCAATGCAATTGCAATATTTCATATTAAAAATATTCAATAATTAACTTGATAAATAATAGCTCCTACACTTAAATATATTTCTGTTTTTGTTTGATCATATTTCATCATTAAAAATAAGAATAAAATATTACCTAAATATAATAAGCATCAAGGCATAATCACAAATCATAGTTCTCTACTAAATATGTCCATAAATCTAACTTTTTCATTTATCTTTAATTTCACAAGCTTTATTCTAAAAATAATTTTTCCTACTGTTTTACTCTTTAATAAATAGGTAAGTAAAACAAAGTAGGAAAAATTTCATATTAAAGCTGTTGAAAAAATTACAAATAAGAAAATTCAATTACCTTCTTTGGCTTCATTCTTAAAAATAAAACCTAATATTAAAAAAAGTAACGAACTAATTATTAAGTCTGTTAGTCTTGCAAAGAATACTCTCCATAGACTTGGTAGATAAAATTGATTTTCTTGTAAAGAATTATTATCTACTGCAGATACTTCATAATTTTTATCAACAACTTTGGTTATTTCCTTCATTTTGAAAATTAACCTATTTTTTTAAGTTGTTCATTAATAAAGCTACTAAAGTTTTCCATTCTTAATGTGAAATCAGGATTTACATTTTCCAAGAAAATGGCATTTTGTAGTATAAATTCTTTTGTTTTTCGATCAAGTTTAGTTTCAACGAATGAAAGTGATTTTTTGTAAATTGCTGGATTTTGAATTCTTTTTGATAAGTTCAAGAAAGTATATCCCATACAATAATTACTTGCAAAGTTTAGTTCATCTTTAAATTCTCTGTATGTTCCAATTCTTCTGTAGTAATTTAAAACGTGTGGTCATTGATTAATAATGTCAAAGATTGAGTATTTTGGCACTGAAACTTTATGTTTGAATAAAACTTCACCAGATAAGTAAAAGTTTCTTGAGTGTGCAAGTGACATAAATAAAAATAACATGTCAAATCTTACGTTCTTTTTAAAAGTGATTCTAAAGTCTTTGATAAATTTACTTCTAAATAGTTTTCCATAAATTTCTTGTGTGATATATGCAAATACTTCTTTGTCAGATTGTAAATCATATAATTTATTTGTTTCTAATAAAGGTTGTGTATCTCCTTCAAATAAATTTGATTGTTCATATTGAACTTCAACTAAATCGATTTTTGCTTTATTTGCATCAATAATATTTTGAATTGTTTGCACATAGTTTTCGTTAATTAAGTCTCCTTCTTTTAAGAAGGAAACATATTCTCCACGTGCTAATTCAATCCCATTATTTCAGTTTAATGATTCACCTTGACCTTTTGAGTTAAAGATAAGCATAATTTTTTCATTTTCAATAAATTGATCACGAATAAAATCGATTGCTTCTTTTTCTGTATTTGGTTCATCCACAATTATTATTAATTCGTATGAATCATTAGTTTGTTTTTTTAATGTATTAATTGTTTTAAATAATTTGTCTTCTCTAGCTTGACTAGAAATAATAAATGAAACTAACATTCTTTCACCCCTCTTGAATATAACTATATATATTTTACACTAAAAGGTATTTTTTTGTTATTTTTACTCTTAAGTAGTTAAAAAACTAAGCAATAATTTTTTTGAATTAAATTTCATATATAATATTAAAAGCGACTAATACAAACAGAATTTGAATTTGAAAGGAAAGCAAAATGAGTATTAAGGATTATTTATTACAAAGTGACACACCAACAAATAAATGACTTACAAAAGACAATAATAAAGAAGTTATTAGATCAATTTCTCCAAAAATTGCAGATGTTGAAAATTTAACAGCTGAAGAAGAATTAACAATGAAAAAGTTAATTGATTTTGTCGTTGCTAGTCAAGATAAAGAATTTAACTATGAAGGAAAAGCAGATTATTTAAGACCAGCTGTTGGTTTAGCAGCTCCTCAGATTGGAGTTAATAAAGATATGTTCTATATCCGCTTTAATTTACCTGATAACAAAATTGAAGAATACGCAATGATTAATACAGAATATATTGCTAAATCTGCTAGACTTGCTGCTCTAGAAGAAGGCGAAGGTTGTTTAAGTGTTGATGAAGACAAACAAGGAATTGTGCCTAGATCATGAATTATTTCTGTTAAAGGTTATGATTGATTAAAAAAAGAATGAATTGAATTGAAATTGAAGGATTATCGTTCAATTGTTTTTCAACATGAGATGGATCACAATATTGGTAAATTATACTATGACCATATTAATAAAGATGAGCCTGAGTTCATTGGTGAAGATTGAGTTATGCTTTAATTTGTGATATTATCAATTTAACAAAAAGCAAAATGCATATTTTAAAAGCAAAATATTTATATTTTTAATTTAATAATAAAAACTTAATAAGTTAAGCATAAATTGTTTTTTATGTATGTTTATTTTATAAAAATGGAGGAAAAATGGAAAAGGAAATAATAATTTCAACAAATCAAATTCTTGAAAAAGAAGATTTTGAACCTTTTGTTTTTAAACAAAAAGAAGTTCAAAGAAAATATATTAAAACAGAATCTCCAACTAAAGTATTTGCTTTAGGGGGACTTGAAGAAATTGGTAAGAATACTTACTGTATAGAACATGAAAATGAAATCATAATGATTGATGCTGGGGTAAAATTCCCAGATGATTCAATGTTAGGAATTAATGCAGTTATTCCTGATTACTCTTACTTAAAAGAAAATGAGAAAAAAATTAAAGCTCTATTTATTACTCATGGACATGAAGACCACATTGGTGGAATTCACTACTTAGTGAAACAAGTTAATATTCCTGTTATTTATGCACCAGAATTAGCTGCTGCATTAATTAGAGACAGATTAAAAGAACACAAACTAACTGATAAAACAATTGTTAAAGAATATGTTGCAGATGATGTTTGAGCAACAAAAAACTTACGTGTAAGTTATGCTGCTTTAAACCACTCAATTCCAGATGCGTTTGGAATTTTAGTTGAAACTCCAAATGGAAACATTTTCTCTACAGGAGATTATAAATTTGACTGATCACCTTTAGGACACTTTGCTGAGTTAAGTAAATTAGCAAGTATGGGTGATAAAGGGATTGAACTTTTAATGGCTGATTCAACAAATGCAGAAGTTGAAGGTTATACACCTGGTGAAAAAGGGATTATGGAGAACATTGATAAATTGTTCTTAAAAGCTAAAGGAAGAATCTTTATTACAACTTTTGCTTCTAACGTTCACCGTATTCAACAAATTGTTGAACTAGCAAACAAATATGATAAAAAAGTTGTGATCTTAGGTAGATCGATTGAAAGAATTATTAAAATAATTCGCCAAATGGGTCACTTAAAAATTAATGACAAAATGTTTATTAAAGCAAACGATATTGAAAAGTACCCTGCAAACAAAATAATGATTATCTCTACAGGTAGTCAAGGTGAGCCAATGGCTGCATTATCAAGAATTGCAACAAATAGACACCAATCTATTTCAATCATTCCTGGTGATACTGTAATATTCTCTTCATCACCAATTCCTGGAAATAGAGCTGATGTTGAAATTTTAATTAATAGATTAACACGTATTGGTGCTAATGTGATTGAATCATCACTATCAAATAGAATTCATACTTCAGGGCATGCAAGTCAAGAAGAACAAAAACTGTTATTTACACTATTAAGACCTAACTACTTTATGCCAATGCATGGAGAATTCAGAATGTTAAAAAAACATATTGAAACAGCTGAATCAGTTAACTTAGAATCAGGTCATGGATTTGTAATGGCAAATGGTGATCAATTAGAATTACTACAAGGTAAAGCAAGTATTGGAAAGCGTATTGATGCTGATGCAATCTATGTTGATGGTAAAGACATGACAGCACATGCTTCAAATATTATTAGAGAACGTGACATATTAAGTAAAGATGGATTGATTTCAGTTGTTGTATCAATTGATTCTCAAACTAATAAATTATTATGTACACCAAGAATTATTTCACGTGGAAGTTTTTATGTAAAAGATTCAGGAAATATTATTAGCGAAGCTATTACAATTGTTACTGAATCTATTAATGAAGTTTTAAATTCATCTAAACCAACTTTTGGAGCAATTAAAAAAGCGATCAAACAATCACTTTCTCCTTATATCTTTAAAACAAAGCGTAGAAACCCTTTAATTATTCCTGTTATATTAAACAAAAAATAGGAGTGTCAAAGTATAAACATACTTAAATAGTAAGTATTAAATAAAATATTAGAAAAGATGCTAATCACATCTTTTTTTATAATTTATTATCTTTTTTAAGAATATTTTTTAAACATTTATTTTAATTTTTCATTTTCTTCCTTTATTATTGGTATTAATAAAATAGATAATCAAATAATGTTAACTAATGGTACTGAAAATACTAAATTAAAAATTACTTTTAATTACTTTTTATTAATTAATTTATTTTTAAATAATTAGAAGTATTAATAAAACTATTGAATAATAAAATCCAGAACTTAATTGTTGTTCATTATCAGAAATAATTATGAATAATAAAACAATGCTTAAAATTAATCAAAAAGTTATAAAAAATCTAAAAAACAAGTTGCAACAATATAAATTTTAATTTTATCATTGTTGTTATAGTTAGTGTCCATATTATTTATTTGAATTAAACCTATAATGCTTGGGATCAATAATAAAAAATATACTACACTTCAAAACATTTAATTAACCTTTTTTTCTAAATACTTACTTATAGTAACAAAATTGGTCTTGAAGCAGATCAGTTGCCGATTGTTCTACCCTGTATAAGTTTTTATTATTAATTTATTATTTACATTTTAAATCTAAAATAAGAAACTTACAACACTAAGAAATTTACAACACTTTTAAAGTGGCTTTAAAAATCTTAATTTAAATTCTTAATATACTTTTAAGTGTAAAAAGTTTATAATTAATCTAATAAAAAAGAAAGGAATTTTATTAAAATATGGATACATATAGAAATTATGGTAGAAGTTATATTCCTAGAGGATTTATAACTTTTGCTCAAATACTTGGAACAATGATAACTGGAATTATATTAGTGATTACAATTTATTTCTTATTAACTGATGGTTTTATTAAAGAAAAACCTACATTAAGCGCTTTAATAATTGGAATTGAAGTTTACTTCTTATGAAAATCAATTTATTCAGCTTATGTAATTATTACTTATTTAAAAACTGCATCAGATGAAGAAGTTATTGCTAATAGATATATTCTTGCAGTACTTAGTGTTGGAGTTGGAGGAATTATTACACCTTTTATTTTAACTTCAATGCCAAACATCGAAACTGAATCTTCATTAAACCCTAGAGCTTTCTTAGCAAAAAACTTAGGATTTACAATGTTATTTGGATTTACATTATTTTTAGTAACATTTATTTCAATTTCATTATCATCAGGAATAACATTTAATGAATTAATTGATACAAAAAGTGATTTTGGTTTAATTGGATTCTTATCAATAACTTTAGGTATTGTAGGATTGTTAATTGGAATCTTAGGATATGGATTATTTGCAAGAAGCAATGCTTCAGAATTAATGAAAGAAAAAAATCTACAAGGTTATGTAATGCAAGTTGTTGGAGTAATCTTTACAATTATTTCTACTGTAGAATTAGTATTCTTAATTATGATGTCAATTGTTAGATTGATCGGAGTTATCTTCCAATCATTTGCATGCATGAATCGTTATGATGGCTTCTTTAAAGTATTTGCTATCTTATTTGCATTCTCAAGAATTGGATTTGAAATCTGATATGTTACTTGAGTTGTTGCAATGTATTCAAGAATTATTTCAGGTTTATGATCAAAAGAACAAGTTGTTAGAATTAATAACTTTGAAAAAGTTGATGATATTCGTGTTCAAGAACAAAATGCAAAATAAATTAAGATGTTCGCTCACCACAAACACAAATAGCATTTATTTTTTTCTTCTTTTAATTCAATGTTAGCTTTTAAAAAGTCTGAATAACCTTTATCTAAAGATGCACTAGCATGAACACCTTTATGTAACGGAATAACTAATGTTTTACAACTATTTAATAATTCTTCTAATTTTGTTGATAAATATTATCCAATGTTTCAACTTCATAAATGTTATTTAAATCTTTTGCCATTATTTTATTTCCTTTTTAGCTTTTTAAAGCGCTGCATCATACATAAGTTTAGCTTCTTCATCAATATAATCATTTGAATGTTGACCATCTTTAAGAAATGATTAAGCATAACCACCAAACCCTACGATTATAGTAGCTACAAATGTTATACCACAAAATACAAGTTCAGTTATACCCTTGGTTTTTCTAGCTTGATCAATAATAGTAACACTCCCATTACTATCTCAATCGTATGATTTTGCACTAAAAAATTTATCATTCCAAATACAAATAATAGGCAAAAAGCTATTATGAATGCAAATCCCAATATTATTCATGGTCAAAATTTTTTATTTACAATTTTAGAACATCCCATATGATTTGAAAATGTTTTTCTGCCTGTTGCTACATAACCAAAATTAGAATCATTTGGAAAGTAAAATGCTCCACTTGATATTTGACCACTACTGCTTAATTTATATGGTTTAATCACTTGTTTAAAAAAACTACAACTTTTCATGAAAACCTACTTATGAATTAATCATATTTTACAATTTTCATGCAATTATTTTTATAAAACAAAAAATACTTTTCTAATTTTAATATAATTAACTTATAAACATTTTCGGGGCAAGGTGTAATTCCTTACCGATGGTAATAGTCCATGAGCTTTCAATAGTTGATTCAGTGAAATTCTGAAACCGACGGTATAGTCCGGATGGGAGAAAATGTCAGCAAGATAAACATTAAACTGTTTACATTTTTTTGCTGTGCGCCCCGCTTATTTAGAAGCGGTTTTTTATTGCAAGGAGGTTAATTTAATGGATAAAAAATATAGGCTTTGAAACTATAAATATGATTTCGCTGAAATTAACCTTAAGAATTGAAAAGAAGTATTTAAAGATACCTTTAAATTAAATATTAGAAAGATTGCACTTCTTTCAATGCTATTTGCAATTGAGATCATTATGACTATTATTTCAAAAGTTATTATGGGAATTGCAATTCCAATGATTGTTGGTGTATATACAATTGAAATATCTTTCTTTGTGATTCTAATCATCTATTTATGCTCAAACTACATATACGCCTCAATTCTTTCAATTTCAGCTATTTGGTTTAGATTACTACTAGGAAGCGAGCCAATCGGTTTATTATCAATGATGATATCAGATATGTTCTTCTTAACTATCTTCGCTATTGTTTTATTTATCTTAAAGAAATTTATCTTATTCAAATTTAATTTTAAAAATCAGATTACAATACTAATTTATTTAATTTGTATTGCTGGTTTAATCTCAATGATTGGATCTGGTTTTATTTCAATGCTATGTAATGATAAATTTATCTTTAATATGTACTATTTACATGATGATGGCAGTGGTTATTGAACTATGCTATTATGAGTTGGATTTGGTGTTACAATCGCTAAATACATAATTAATATATTATTATTTATTTCAACTATTAAAGTCTTATTAATTTTATTAAAACAATCAAGAGCATAAAAAAGGCAGACATTAATGTCTGCTTTTAATTATTTATTTAAATTATTTGTTTTGAATTGCAGCGATTCCAGGTAATTCTTTACCTTCCATGTATTCTAATGAAGCTCCACCACCTGTAGAAATTCATGAGAATTCATCTTTAAATCCTAATTTAATTGCAGCTGCAGCTGAGTCTCCTCCACCAATTAAAGTAAATCCTCCATCAGCTTTGCGTTTTGCAGCAGCTTCACAAACAGCAACTGTACCAGCTTTGAAGTTTTCAAATTCACTAACTCCCATTGGTCCATTTCAAACAACTGTTTTTGCGTTTGCTAATTCTTTTTGATACATTTCAATAGTTTTTGGTCCGATATCTAATCCCATCATTCCTGCAGGTACATTTTCACCACATAATATTGAAGTAACATCAGCATATTCAGGTGCACATAAACTATCAACTGGTAACATAATTTTTCCATTAGATTTTTCTAAGTATTCTTTAGCTAATTCAACTTTATCAGCTTCTAATAATGAGTTACCAATTTCTAATCCCATTGCTTTGTGAAATGTATATGTCATACCTCCACCGATTAAGATTTTGTCAACTTTGCTTAATAAGTTATCAATAACACCAATTTTATCTGAAACTTTTGCTCCACCTAAAATAGCAACAAATGGTCTTTCAGGTGCATCAATTCCTTTACCTAACATTTCAATTTCATTTTGAACTAAGAATCCTAATGCTGATTCTGAAATGTTTGAAGCAATTCCTACGTTTGAAGCATGCGCACGGTGAGCAGTTCCGAATGCATCATTAACAAATACATCTCCAAGACCTGCTCAGTATTTTCCTAACTCAGGATCATTTTTTGATTCTGCTTTAACAAATTCACCATCTTTAACATCTTCAAAACGAGTGTTTTCAAATAATAATACTTGTTTTTCATTTAATGCATTAATAGCTGATTCTAATTCAGTACCTCTTGTTTTGTTTACAAAAATAACCGATTGTCCTAATACTTCTTCTAATCTTTTTGCTACTGGAGCTAATGATTTAGTTTTTTTATCATCTTCACTTTTAATTCTTGATAAGTGTGAAAATAAGATAACTTTTGCATCATTTTCAATTAAGTATTTAATTGTTGGTAATGCTGCTTGAATACGATTATCATCAGTAATAATTCCATCTTTTAATGGAACATTAAAGTCAACACGAACTAAAACTTTTTTACCTTTTACATTAATATCTTTTAATGTTTTTTTCAAATTGTAATTCATTCTATTCTCCTCTTTTTTTCTTTACAATATATATTTTAACTCTTTTATATAAATTATTAAATTTAAAAAAACAAAAAAAATACCCTAAAAGGTATTTCATTTTATTAATTCTTGGAATTATAATCCCATGAAGTAAATTGTTGTTCTTACTAATTGTGAAACATATGATGATTCATTATCATATCATGCACAAACAGTAACTAATTGTTCACCATCAACTTCAGTAATTTTTGTTAATGTTGCATCAAAGATTGAACCAAATGATGATCCAATTGTATCTCCTGAAACGATTGGTTGAGTATTAAATTTAATTGCTTTTGCTAAGTCAGCATCACTTTTAATTCTTGCTTCAACTTTAGCATTGATTTCTTCAACACTTGTTTTTTTGCTTAATTGTAAAGTAACGTCTGTAATTGATCCTGTAATTGTTGGAACACGTAATGCGTATCCATCTAATTTACCTTTTAAGTTTGGTAATACTAATGAAACTGCTTTAGCTGCTCCAGTTGTTGAAGGAACGATGTTTCATGCTGCTGCACGTCCTCTTCTTAAATCACCGTGAGGTAAGTCTAATAATTTTTGGTCGTTTGTTACAGCGTGAACAGTAACCATTTTTCCTTTAACAATACCAAATTCTTCATCAATAATTTTAGCTACTGGTGATAAACAGTTTGTTGTGCATGAAGCTCCTGAAATAATTATGTCATCAGCAGTTAAGTTTTTGTGGTTAACTCCGTAAACGATTGTTTTCATTTCTCCTGTAGCAGGTGCTGAAATAATAACTTTTTTTGCTCCTGCTGTTAAGTGTGCTGATGCTTTTTCTTTATCTGTGTAGAAACCTGTTGATTCGATTACTAAGTCGATTCCTAAATTTCCTCAAGGTAAGTCTGCTGCATTTCTTTCAGCGAAAATTTTAATTTCTTTTCCATTAACAATAATTGAGTTATCAGTGTATGAAATTTTTCCTTCTTGGAATTTTCCTTGTGCTGAGTCAAATTCTAATAAATATGCTAATGTTTTTGTGTCTGTTAAATCGTTAACAGCAACGATATCAACTCCTTGGTTGAATAATTGTCTAAATGTTAAACGTCCTATTCTTCCGAATCCGTTAATTGCAACTTTTTTTGACATATATATTTTTCCTCTCTTGTAATATCTATACATTTATAATTTTACACTCTTAAATAAAAAAGAACAATTTTTTCAAAAAATTCTTTGATAATTTATGTTCTTTTAGAGTGTTCACCTTTTAGTTCGCAAAATGAAGTCAAAGTTAATATTCTTTCTTTCAATCTTGCTACTTTTGTTAATTCAATTTCTTTAATATTTTTTGTTATAGTATAAACTTTGTCTAGTTCATCATTATTAAAATTTGAAGACATAAAAGTTAATTTTTTTCGATTCATTCGATAGTTTAAAACAACATATCATAAATTATCTCTTGTTCAGTTTGAAACCATTTCACCAGCAAAATCATCAATAAATAATATATCTGCTTTTTTCATTTGATCAATGTATGGAATTGATGTACCTGAAGTCTTATTAAATTGTTCTTTACATTTTTCAATTAAATCAGCTGCTGTACAAAAGAAGATTTTTTCATTTCTTTTTGCTGCTTCATTCGCAAGGGTTTTTAGGATTGTTGTTTTACCAATTCCTGGTTTTCCATAAATATAAACACCTTTAATATTTTCACAATTAATTTTTGTTTTATCTTCAATGTATTTTAAAATTTGTTTTCCAGCATTATTAATAAGTAACTTTCTTTCTTGAATTTCTTCTTCGTTAAAAAAGTTTTCTGTTTTCAAAGCATCTAAATAATCTTTAATTGTTTTTGGATAAACATCTACACTAAAGTCCTTATAAATATAATTATTTTTAATCATTTGGTTTTTGTTTTCATATAAGAAATGTACACATGGACTTGAACTTAAATAAAAATTAGAATTTTTGTAAGTTAAATTTAATTGTCTTCCCTTAATTCTTTGACGACAGTCTTTTAAAAAACCTGTTTTACATTCAGTATAATCGGATACAAATTCATATAAAATAATAAAATTTTCTTTTAAAACTTCATCAGTAATTGGATTTGAATTATTAATGCTGTCAGCTATTAATTGAGCAATAATCTTATTATCTTTAAAAATTTGAATATCCATATACTTTACCTACCATTCTATATTTATATTTGTATCCATAACAAACTCATTAACTGCTTTTTTACGAGGTTTGTCTGCTTCTTCAATTTTATTGTCATGTTTTATACTTACATTTTTCAAGTGTGTATAAAGTTCTTTTGTTGTTGTAATACCTTTTGCTTTAATGTTCTCAACTATTTTAACAACATAGTTATAAATAAATTTTTTATTATTCTTTAAATAAGAATAACTAATTAAACAATTTAATATCCCATCTGATAAATTGTACTTTACTTTTAAGCTATTAATAATATCAATAACATTTTGATCGGCTTCAACACCCATGCATTCGTTATAGAATTTTATTCATTCTGTTGAATTAAAGCTATTAATAGTGTTGATATCATCATCTGATAAATAAACTCTTAGAACTTTTTTAAGTTCACTTCTTAAAAACATATTGACTTCTCTATTTAATGAAATTCAATCAATTTGTTTAGATGTTTTTTTATAATTTTCAATCATTAATTTAGCAATGAAATTTATATCAAAATCTTTTTTGACTAATAATGCATCAAGATTGGATTTAACACTTTCATTAAATTCTAGGATAACTCCTTTTTGTAATAAAATTCTTTCCAACTCTTTTAAATCTAAATTTTGATCACATAAATAAACTGCTTTTCTTTCTGTATTAACAACTGATTCTAAATCAACAAAATCAAATTCATTTTCTTCATTATTTTCAAATAAATCCTCAAGTTCATAGTCTAAATCATTAACATTAAATTCTTTATGTTTAAACTGTAAGTGAGCAAGTTCAAAGTTCTCTTCTCCTACTTTTCTTAGTAGTCAAGATTTGATAACTTCATTTTCAAAAAACTGTCTTGGTGAAAGTGGTGAATATAATACGATTGCCATGTTTCCACTTTTTTTAGATTTAAAGCATTTAATTAATTTTAATTTAGTTAGTTTCCCCAAGTTTTTTTTCAGTTGCTTTTCTGATGAAGAAGTCATCAATGCAATTCTTTCTAAACTAAATGGTGATGAGTTTAGCTTTTTACTTCAATTGCTTTCTAATATCAATGTATTATATAAACCAATTGCAGAAGCTCCGATAATAGGTTGGTATAGGTTGAACAATACTTCATGGTCTTCTTTTGCAAGTTCTTTTGTCCAATGAATTAAATATTTACGATTCAATATGCTCATACTTTACCTCCTGAATACAAATATAAATATAAAATAAAAAAACTTAAAATTTTTAATAAATTGCATAGACTTTTTAATAATTTTTTGTAGTGTTTATAAGCAAGGAAAAAACATACATAAAATAGTACGCTTATTTAAAGTTTTCCACATTTCAACAAAAAGTTACTTTTGACATTTTAAACAAATGTAAGTTCCACGACCTGCAACTTGTTTTTTAATGATTTTTGAACCACAAATAAAGCATTCATCATCTTTTCTTAAATGAACATTTAATTCATTTTGAAATTGACCAATTTCTCCATCTCCAGATTTATAACTATGGATTGAAGTCCCTTTCATATCAATTGCTTTTTGAAGTATTTCATTTGAGTATTTAATAATTAACTTAAGTTCTTTATCAGTAAGTGATTTAGTTGATCTTTCAGGGTTTATTTTAGCTGAAAATAAAATTTCATTTGCATAAATATTACCAATTCCACATAAAATACTTTGATCAAGTATAAATGCTTTAATCAACATATTTGATTTTTCTGCTTTTGCTTTTAAGTACTCAAATGGAGGTTGATTATTTAATGGTTCAGGACCAAGCTTATCCATTTTACTTTTTTCTAGGTACTCATCTTTATTTCAAATTTCAATTGTTCCAAATTTTCTTGAATCATAATATTTTAAATACTCACCATCTGATAATTCAAATTGTAATCGTAAATGATTTTTATTATAGATGTTTACTTCTTTAGAAGTAATACTTCATTTACCTTCCATTCTTAAATGACTTATCATTATTTGAGATGCTAATTCGAACATTAAATATTTACCATAATTAGAAACTTTTAAAATCTTTTGATTTTCTGTTTTTTTAATAAAATCTTTAAGTTCATTTCTTCATACCATTTTTTCAAAAAAGCACTCTGTTTTAAGAATTATTTTGTTTACTAAGTTTTTATTTAAAAAATTGGCAACTGTTCGGACTTCTGGTAGTTCAGGCATATAAATCACTCCTTTTTATTTTAGTTCAAATCAATTATTCCCTTTTGATTCGTTAACTTCAAGTTTAATATTAATTTCAGTTTCATCTTTTTTAACTATTTTTGCAAGATCTTTAAATGCAGTTTTCATGTTTGCTTCAATTATTTCTAAAGCAGTTTGCACTTCAGATTCATAAATCTCAAAAATAATTTCATCATGAATTTGAGTAACCATATAACTTTTTAAATTTTGAGTTGCAAAAGCATTTGATATATTAATCATAGCTACTTTTAAAATATCTGCTGCAGTACCTTGAATTGGCATATTAACTGCTATTCTATTTCCAAAGCTTTTAACCATAAAATTAGTTGAAGCTAATTCATTAATTATTCTTTTTCTATTTGCAAAAGTTGAAGCATAGCCTTTTTCCATTGCTTCTTTAATTAAACTATTTTTATATAACATAAGTTTTGGAAAAGAATTATAATATTCTTCAATAAATTGTCTTGCTTCTGGGATTGAGATTTTTAAGTCATTACTTAAACCAAAATCGCTTAAACCATAAATAATTCCAAAGTTAAAAACTTTAGCTATTCTTCTTTGATCACTTGTTATTTCAATATCATCTGCTAGGTTAAATATTTTACGAGCTGCTTCTGTATGAATATCTCTATCTGATCCAAAAATACTTAATAATGTATCTTCATGACCTAATTGAGCTAAAACACGTAATTCAATTTGAGAATAGTCAAAACTATAAAATTTAGTATCTGGATTAGAAATAAATATTTTACGCGCTTCTTTTTGTAAATCATCTTTAACCGAAATATTTTGGATATTAGGCTCAGATGATGAAAGTCTACCTGTATTTGTTAATGTTTGATTAAAGATTGTGTGTACTTTATGATCTGAGAAAATAAATTTTTCAAAACCTCTTAAGTATGTTGAATATAATTTATTTAGTTTTCTGTGTTCTAATAATAAATTTACAACTGGGTGTAAATGAACTATTCTTTCTAATGCTTCACGATCAGTACTTTGTTTTTTATTTGAAGGTAATCCTAATTGATCAAATAATAATTCCTTAATCTGTTTTGGTGATGCAAAGTTGAAACTATCATCAATATAACCTGTAAGAACTACTCGCATCTTTTTTTCAATTTCTTCAATTTTTGAAAGTGTCAGTGCAGTTTGTTTATCTAACTCTAATTTATCAATTAAAATTCCTTTTTGTTCCATTTCAAATAAAACTTTAACAAGTGGTAATTCAATATCTTGATATAATTCAAACTGTTCATTTTCTTTTAAGCTGTTAAGAATTAAATCATATGAAGTTTTTAATACTTCTAACTTGCTAACAATGAATAATGATTTTAATTCTAAATCAATTTCCTTATTTTGCTTAGCACCTTTACCATAAACTAATTCATCTTCGTCTAATAATAAGTCCATTTGAACAATATTAAATAAGTTTTGGATTCTTGAAGTAATATTAGGATTTAAAACATAAGCAGCAACCATAGCATCATAAATAAATGAATCATAATTAAAATTAATCTGTGCATTAGCAAATAAAGTAACAACCTTTTTAATGTCATAAGTTGCTTTTTTAAAATCAGAATTTATTAAAAATGCTTCAAGTTCTGTGTCATCTTTTACAGTATCAAGATAAAAGTATCCTTTTTCGTTCGCAATAGCCAGTCCTATAATTTCACCTTTGTGATAATTTTCTTCAAGTGATTCTACATAAATAAAATTGAACTCTGATGCATAACTATTATCTCATTTAACTAATTGTTGATATTTAATTTTTTCTTTTACTTTTACATCTTCAAGTTTATTTATAACACCAACTCGATTAGTTAATCTTTTTACTAATGAAACCATTTCATATTTTTCTAAAAAATTAATTAATCCATTTAAGTTAACATTGATTCGATCAAATTTTAATTCTTCCATTTCAACATCACAATTAATAGTTGCAATTTCTTTACATAAAAATGCAGACTCTTTACCATTAATTAATTTTTCTTGTAACTTACCTGAAATAGCATCAATGTTTTCATAAATGCCTTCAACAGTTATAAATTCTTTTAAAAGTTTGATAGCTGTTTTTTTTCCAACACCTTCAACACCTTTTAAATTATCTGATGGATCTCCCATTAAACCTTTTAAGTCCACAACATGTTTTGGTGCTACTTCTCATTTAGTCATTAATTCTGCTTCACCAAATAACTCTAAATCCGAAGTTCCTAATTTTGGTAATAATATTTTTGTTTTATCAGTAATTAATTGAAACATATCTTTATCACTTGTTAGAATTTCAACTTCAAAACCATTACAATGATTTTCAATAATTCTGGCCATTGTTCCAATCAAATCATCTGCTTCATAATTTTCTTTTTCACATCAAGTAATATTTGCTGAATCTAAAAACTCTCTAACAATTTGAAATTGAGGGATTAATTCTTCAGGTGTTGCTGATCTACCTGCTTTATAGTTTTCTAATTTATCATGTCTAAAAGTTTTTTTAGATTTATCAAATGCGACTTTTACATCATGATAGTCTCGATCACTAACTAAGCTTGTTAGCATGTTAGCAAATGAGTAGACTGCATTTGTTGGTATTCCGTTACTTGTTTTTAAGATTACACCTGAATATGCACTTGCATAATAAGCTCTAAAAAGTAATGAATTTCCATCAACTAGTAAAATCTTTTTCATATTTCCCTCTTTTCTAATTTAAATTGGTTTAACTATTGTTTCTAGTATACCAGTTATTCTATTTTTATAAGTTTGTGTTTTAATTTTTAAAATGTAATTTTTATTTGCTACTAAATCATATTGTAAATTATCAAAGTTTGAAGCAAACACAGTTAAATCTATTGACTCAGTGTCATCAAACACAGTTACAAATGCCATATTATTTTTATTTTTATCTTTGATAACTCTAATTCCTGAAATTTGACCAATAATATTTACTTCATTCATATTACCTATTAATTTAATAATATCAATAGGTTTAAAATATGCATTCTCATTTTTAAGTTTAGTAATTGGATTTGCTGATATATAAAACCCAAATACTTCTTTTTCATAATTAGATTCAACTTCTTCATTTAATTGTTCTTCAAACAAGTTTTCAATTTTAGTTTGTTTGTCTAAACTTATATTTTCATTAAAAGCAGTCATGGCACTAAAAATAAAATCTCTATTTGCAACCATTGTTGACTTATTATAACCAAAACAATCAAAGCTTCCAGCTTTTGCTAATAAATTATAATTTGATTCATTTAAACCTTTATTTTTCATGTAGTAGAAGAATTTATTTAAATCTTCAAATAAATCTTCATGTTCATTATAAAGTTTATTTAGTGTAGTAGTAAACTCTTTTCAAATTCCTTTTATCAATGTTAAAGGCATATAAATTCTATTTTCAGAACTTATGTAATTAGAATTCATGTATTTTACTGATGGTTTAATTACTTGAATTCCAAATTGTTTTACTTCTTTAATGTATTTACTTGTTTTGCTTTGGTTACCCATCACACCATTTAATAAAGCTGTATAAAATTCTGCAGTATAATGTGCTTTAAATCATGCTAATCAATATCCAATGTAAGAATAAGCGATCGCGTGTGACTTGTTAAATCCATATTTTGCAAATTTCTCAATTCAATTTCAAATTGCTGTTGCTTTTTCCTTTGAGTAATTATTAGCAATTGCATTATTAATAAATTCATCTTTAACTTGCATCATATATTCAATTTGTTTTTTACCCATTGCACGTCTAACAATGTCAGCTTTTCCTAATGAGAAATTCCCTACTAACTGAAGTATTTGCATAACTTGTTCTTGATATACAATAACTCCATATGTTGGTAGTAAAATGTCAGCAAGACTTCGATCAACCAATGATACTTTTCTTCTGTTTTTATTATGAATATATTCTGGAATCATTTCTTGAGGACCAGGTCTATATAATGATGAAGCAGCTGAGATATCATTAATACTATTAACTTTCATATCAATAATTAAATTAGTCATTCCTTGCGATTCAAGTTGAAAAATTCCAGTTGTGTTACCTTGTCTTAAAATTTCAAATGTTTTTGCATCATGAATATCAATTTTTGAAAGACTAAGATCTTTTTTATAATTTTGTTTAATAAGATCCATAATTTCTTTTATTGTTGTTAAATTTCTTAACCCTAATAAATCCATTTTAATTAAACCGATTTCTTCAAGATAGTTCATATCAAATTGAGTTTGATAAATTCCATTTAAGCCTTGTCTAATTGGTAAAACTGTTCTTAAATCCACATCACTAATGATAATCCCAGCAGCATGTGTTCCAGTTTGTCTAGGACAACCAATTAGTTTTTCTGTTAAATTAAAGATATCTTTGAATTCTGGTTTTTCGCTATATTCACGAATAAGTTTTTGTGTTTTGATAATTTCATCAAAATCTAAATAATCATCAGTTAATGATTTTGTTATTAAATTAACTTTATCAAGATCAACTTCATAAATTCTACAAGCATCCCTAAATGCAGATTTAAAACCAATTGTTTGATAGGTAACAATTGTTGCAACATTGTATCTTCCATATTTTTCAAATAAGTATTCAATTACTTCATCTCTTCGATTATCTTGAAAGTCAATATCAATATCTGGCATAGTTATACGTTCAGGATTTAAGAATCTTTCAAATAGTAAGTTATATTCAATTGGATCAATAGTTGTTATTCGTAATAAAAATGAAACTAAACTACTTGCAGCACTACCTCTTCCAGGCCCAACGATGATATCATTCTTTTTAGCAAATGAAACATAATCATGAACAATTAAGAAATAGTCAGCAAAACCTGTTTTTTCAATAACACTTAACTCTGTATTTAAACGATCTAAATACTCTGATGTGACAGGTTGATTTTTAATTTTAGTTAAATAATGTTTTAAACCAGCTAAGCATTTTTGTTTTAAATAAGAAAAACTTGGCATATTGTATGGTGCAGAAAATTTAGCCATGTGCTTTTCATTATTTTCAAAGATATCTAATTCAACTTTTGATTTAATTAATTCAGTTACTTTTAAAGTATCAGGAAAAACTTCAAGAATGTCATCTGCATAAGGATATGATTCATCGATTTTATAAAGATTTTCAGCTTCTTTAATATTGATGCCATTTTTTAAAGCAAAAACACCTCTGTAATGTTGTTGTTCATTATCAGAGATATATCTAATTGTATTAAAAAACAATTTTATTTGATTTGTATTTAAAACTTCAGCATCATTAAAATAGTCTTTGCTTTTTTCTAAATTTGTAATTAAAAAACAATTGTGATTAACGCGACTTTTAATCAATTCAAGTGTTTGATCATCATTTAATTTTGTTTCATCATTTAGTTCTGATGAAATGAAACAAATGTCTTTATATCCTTTTTGGTTTTTTGAAATTAATGTTATGATTTTTCCACTTTCTAATTCAATAGACAAACCAATTATTGGTTTAATATTTTCTTTAGAAGCTTTTTTGTAAAATTCTGCTACCCCATACATAGTTTTGTTTTCACAATAAAATAAATATTCAAAACCTTCTTTTTTAGCAAAAGAAATATAATCATTAATTTTAATTAATGACTCTTGAAAATTATAAACACTACGCACATTTATTAAGGGTATAAAATTTGACATTAATCCTCCTTTATAATTTCTTCTACAAAATCTCCGTTATTAAAAACAAATTTTTGAATTTTATTTTCCATTGTATAATCTAATAATTCATTTCATAAAATTGCATTTTCTTGTTGTTCTGCCATTCATCTTTTTGGTTTTGTTACTGGTTGTTTAGGAACAAATAATGAACAAGCATCATCAAATGGTAAGATTGATGTTTCATAAGATTCAATAAATTTTGAAATAGTTATGATTTCTTCTTTATCATAAGTTAATACTGGTCTTAGGATTGGTAAATTACTTGTTGTATTAATAACATCAATACTTTGAATTGTTTGAGAAGCAACTTGTCCAAGGCTTTCACCGGTTATTAAAGCTTCATGTCCATTTGACTTAGCTAATAAGTTAGCAATTCGCATAAACATTCTACGCATGATTGTAATTTTGTAACTTTCTTCTGGCATATGTTGTAGTTCATGTAATAACATTGAAAAATCACAAACATATAAATTAAATTTTTTTGAATTATATTTTGAAACAATTTTTGCTAATTTAAAAACTTTATCTAATGCTTCAGGTGAAGTATGAGGTGGAGTCATGAAGTGAATAAAATCAACATGCATCCCTCTTTTCATTGTTAAGAAAGAAGCAACTGGTGAATCAATTCCTCCACTTAATAATGAAAGTCCTTTTCCACTAACACCAACTGGTAATCCTTTTAATCCTTCAATTTTTTTTGAAAAAATTTGGATTCCATCTTTTTTAACTAAAACTTCAATTTTTAAATCAGGATTATGTACATCAACAATAAGATTATCAACTGCTCTTAAAACCATTGGTGCTAAAGCTAATTTCAATTCAGCACTAGTCATTGGAAAACTTTTATCTTTTCTTGTAATTTCTAATTTAAATCTTTTAAATTCAGAGTTCTTTGCAATTTCAATTACTTTCTTACCAATTTCTTCTAAATCTTTTACAAGTTTATCAATAACAGATAAAGAATATATCCCAAACACTGTTTTTAGTTCATTCAAAACTTGATCTAGAATTGTATCTTCAACATCAATAACTAGTGAATTATTATCTTTTATGAACTTTAATTTAGATTGATCAAATTGCTTTAACTTGAATTTAATATTATCTAAAAGTTTACTAATAAACATATGTTTATTATTCCCTTTTAATGTTAGTTCACCATATCTTACTAATATACTTTTCATTTTTCCCTGATTTCTATTTTAGCTAACTGCTATATTTTGTGAATTTAAGTGATTTAAAATTGCAACATTGTCTTTTAAACAAGTTTCATAGTTTTCTTCTTTTAATCTTGCAAGTGATACACTTATTTTTTCATCAATTAATTTAATTCCACCAAATCGATTTAAATACGAAAGACTCATTTCAGCTAGTTTAGCTAAATAAATAGTTGAAGCCATATCATTTCTTAACATTGCAAAATTAATAATTTCTGAATCTAAATAATCAATCATTGCGTTATAGTTCTGTCTATTAAAAAATATTTTTGGATCAGCTTTTAATTGTTTTTCTGATCAAGTAAGTTTTTTAAATCCATTGTTAATTTCTTCTTGGAATGTTTTTAAAACCGACACAGTAGCATTTTTTGCAATCATTACTTCCATTATTGCTAATATCTTTTTAAGGCTCATATTTCTTGATTCAATTTCATTTAAAATGTCTTCTTCTGTTGTTAGTTCAGATCTTATAACTCTTAACTTTTCAAAAGAAACAAATATTTTTGAAAGTAGATCAGTTAGTATTCCACCTTGTTTTGTGTAATTAAGTTTTTGCACTGATGTTTTACTGTTCTCAAATTCAACCAATAAATTGTTATATCTTTTTTGATGTTCTTTAACTATTTGTTCAACAGACAAAATTTTACTTTTAATTGAATTAATATTATTAACACTTCCAAATGCTTCATTTAAGTTCATTACATCTTTAATTGATACTATTTCATTTCATAAAGCTGAAAAAGAATTAGTAATTTTTTTTTCACTATTGTTAATAAATTCTTTAATTAACATTTCATATTTCATGTTTGTTTCAAAACTTTTGATTTGTAATAAAAGATTTTCTGAAATTTCGTATGCTCTTTCAATATTTAATGAATATATATTTCTTTTAATACTTGTAACCATATTTGTGTATAAACAATACAATGAATTAAATTGAGAAGTTTTATTTAGTTTTTCTAATTCATTACTTGTTAAATTTTGTAAAATTGAACTTTCAATTTCTTTTAGTTTATTTTCTAATTGTTGATCAACTAGGTAAATAATTTTTTCACTATCATCAATAATTCTAATTAATTTAGCAATTATTTCATATGCCTCTTTTAAGCCTGAAATTGCCTGATTGTATTTAGCTCTCTTAATATCCATGCTTGCTGATTCAATTAATAATCTTAAATTGTTTACATAAGTCGCATTTAAAGCATTAGGGCTTCAAACAACATTTGCTGTATCATTGGTTGTTTTTATTAATGAAAGTACATTGTTTGTTTTTTCAATTACATTAATATATCAATCTCTTGCAACATTCTGCATTTCTAAAATTGTTTCAATATTTTTAATTGTTTCAGTATTATCAGTTAATAAACTAAAAGCATCATCACAAATTCTTTTTGCTTTCATGTAATTTTTTAACGTTGGTTTTGGTCTATAGCTATTTTGATTAAACATCTCTGCTGTTTCTGTTGTTAATTTCACAAATCTTTCTGCAAAAATATTGTAGTAGTTTCTTAATAAAATTAAAAATGTTGCTTCTAGATTTTTGTTATCTCTATTTTGTAAAGAAACTCTATAAACAATAATGATCTTTTTGATTAATGGCGATGCATCAACAAATGTTAAGTATTTTGAACTTTCATAAGTATACTCAACAATTTTTTTGTAAAGTATCAGTGTAACTAATGTTCCAATTAATCCTAAAATAGAAATAATAACTAAAACAATACATACTGCTAACAATGCTGTTGGCTTACTTGATAAAGCTGAGAATAAATTCATAAAATCACCACATTTCTACTATATATAATTATAACAAATATATTTTACACATTTGAATTGAAAACTGTGTTGTTTTTATATATAATATTAAAGTTATTGTTTATATTCTGCGGATGAATATTTATTAAAAACTGTTTATTGTAATTAAAGTAGTAACTCTTTGCAGTAAGAGCGAATTGATAAACTGGTTAGTAAGGAATTCATTAAAGACTATTTTTAATAACGCTATTTTAAAAAGGAGATAACGTATGTCAAGATATACAGGATCAACATTTAAAAAAGCAAGAAGATATGGTTTCTCAATTCTTGAGAATGGTAAAGAATTTAGCAAAGGTAAAAAAAGAGTAACAACTCCAGGTCAACATGGTAAAGACAAAGCTCGTTTAAAAATGAGTGGATACGGTGCTCAATTACAAGAAAAACAAAAAGTTAAATTCATGTATGGAATGACTGAAAGACAATTTAGAAATACATTTGCAAAAGCTAAAAAAGTTCACGGTGGAATTTTAGGGACAAACTTCCTAGTATTATTAGAATCAAGATTAGACAACATCGTTTTCCGTCTTGGATTCGCAATGACTAGACAAGCTGCTCGTCAATTAGTTAACCACGGACACATTTTAGTAAATGGTAAAAAAATTGATATTCCATCATACCAAGTAAAACCAGGAGATCAAATTGAAGTTAAAGAAGCTATGAAGAAAAACGATAAAATTGCTGAAGCATTACAAAACAATGAATCAACAGTTGAATTTGTTAAAGTAGACAAAGCTAACTTAAAAGGACAATTTGTAAGATTACCTGAACGTCAAGAATTAAATCTAGAAATCAACGATGCTTTAATTGTTGAATGATACAACCGTTTAATTAAATAATAATTAAACTTAAAAACACCAACTACGTTGGTGTTTTTTTATTTAACATTAATATATATAAAACTCATCCGTAAATAAGTTACTTTTGTTTTGAGAGAAAAAATAAAATGTAAATTTGATAATAAAAGTATATATAAATGAAAAAGATTTAAAAACTGCTATTAGCAGTTTTTATGCGGGGGGATAAATTACTTATCCCCTATTTTTATTATAATGTATTTCTTCCAAATTTTAAACACATTTATGGAATATTTTTATTTAATTTTTAATAAATAATACTTTTTCTTACCTTTTTTAACAATAATTTTGTCATTTTGAATAGTTTTGATTTCAGAAATAGCCATATTTTCATCATTTATAATGATGTCATTAAATGAAATTGCATTTGATCCAATAAATTCTCTTGCTTCTCTTTTAGAAGTTGCGGCATTAACACTTATGATTGCATCAATAGCTAATGTTGATTTTTCTAGTTCTACTGTTGGGATTGATTTAATTGCTAATTCTAATAATTCAGCATCTAAAGATAAGATATCTCCTGCAAAAAATGCTTCAGTTAATTTAATTGCTTTATTTAATTCTTTTTCACCATGTACAAATTTTGTAACTTCTTCAGCTAATCTTTTTTGCATAATTCTTAAATGAGGTGTTTGTTTATGTTTTGCCTCTAAAGTATTAATTTCTTCTTCAGTTAAGAAAGTTAAATATTTAAGCATTTTTACGCAATCATTATCATCTTGATTAATTCAGAATTGGTAGAAATCATAAACACTTGTTTTATTAGCATCTAATCAAACAGCACCTGATTCAGTTTTACCAAATTTTTTACCATCTGATTTTGTTAATAAAGGAATTGTAAAACCTGCTGCTTCAGTATTTGCTGATCCAACTCTTGTTGAAATATAATCTGTTCCACTTGTAATGTTTCCTCATTGATCACTTCCACCAATTTGAACTTTACAATTGTGATTTATGTATAAGTTATAAAAATCGTATGCTTGCAACATTGTGTATGAAAATTCAGTTACTGAAAGTCCTGTACTAATTCTTGTTGCAATTGAATCTTTATTTAATAAATAACTAATATTAAAGTCTTTCCCTACGTCTCTTAAAAAATCAATAAGTGACATTTTTCCTAATCAATCGGCATTATTTGCAAATGTAACATCTGAAATTATTTTTAATAATTGATTTTGAATTGCATTAGCATGATATTTCACTTGTTCATCAGTTTGTAATTTTCTTTCATCAGCTTTGAATGAAGGATCACCAATCATTCCAGTTCCTCCACCAATTAAACCAATTGCTTGGAATCCAGCGTTATCAAATCTTTTTAAAGTCACTATTATCATTAAATGACCAACATGTAATGAATCAGCAGTTGGATCAAAACCACAATAAACAGCTGCACCATTTTTTTGTGCTTTTAATAATCTTTCTTCATTAGTGATTTGTTTAACTAAACCACGTCATTTTAATTCTTTTATTATATTCATATAATCTCCTTTATTTTATTTGTTTTAAACGGTCTGATAATATATTTTTTCTTCCAAATTTTGCTTGTTCTTTACCGTTTATTAAAACTGCATCACCTGTAAAGTTGTTATCTATTTTTGCTAAGTACCCACCAACTCCATATATATCAACTGGAGTATTACTTGCTTCAAATTCTTTAATTTTTTCTTCTGTTAAACCTGATGAAATAATTATTTTCACGTGGCTATGTCCAGCTTCATCTAATGCTTTTCTAACTTCTTTAATTAAATACTTATTAACTCCATATAAATTAGCATCTTTTGGATAGTTATCTTTATGTTCTTCTAAGTATTTGTCAATTAGATTTCCAGAAGTATCAATTCTTATTGCTCATAATTTTTCTTTAAAATGATTTGCTACTTTAACTGCATCTTTTACACAATCATTGTTATAGTCAATTAGTGATAATAAATTATTGTTTGGGAAATTTGTGTAAAATGCTTCTGTCGCTTTAATGATATCACCATCAAAGGCTTGAATTAGAGCGTGTGGCATGGTTCCTGAAGGTTTAGCTATACTTTTATCGTCAATTAACTCAATTGATGCCTCAGTTACAAATAATTTGATTCCCCCAATTCATGATGAATATCCATCATTTGGTAAAGTTAGATATGAATCGGCACGATCCATCATATTAAGAACAGGTTTATTATTTGCCGCTTTTACAATTTTTCTTGAATTAGTTGCTACACACGAATTTCTAGCTAATATTCCGTCAATCATACCTTCAAGTCAACCAAAACTTGAATATTTACCTTCAATTTTTAAAACAGGTTCTAAAGCTTTAATTTCGTCTCCATCTTTTAATGCTCATATTTTAAGATTTTGATAATCTTTACATGCAAATTCTAATAATTGTAATACCTCACTCATTCCAGAAAGTAATACGTTATTTTGTCTTTGAAAAAATTGCATTGTTACAGTTGAGTTTGGTAATTCATTTGTGATTATTTGTTTTGTTTTTTTAAAGTAGTCAGCAATATAATAGCCATCTTTAATTCTTTTATCAAAATTTATTTTTTTCATAATTAACCTTGAAAAGCTTTTCCAATTTGATTTTGATATTCATCAGGTAATTCAATAATTCCTTCATTGTTAAAAGCGTTACTTTCTAATTGTAGTTCTTTTGCACTACATAGCATACCTTCAGAATCAAATCCTCTTAATTTCCCTTTAGTTATTTGCATTCCATTTGGCATTCAAGAACCATCTATTGCAACAACAACATAAATAGCTTTTCTTGCATTTTTTGCTCCACATACTATTTTTAAAATTTCAGAGTTAATGCTTACTTCACAAGCGCTTAAATGTGTGTCAGGTATTTTTTCACATTTAGTAATTTTCCCAATTAAAAATTGAGGAACATTTTCTAAGCTTACAATGTCTTTTAATTCACTGCTAATATACTCATAAATTTGTGGGCTATTAAAAATATAATTTTTATCAATTTCAATTTTTACATCAAAAATATTGATTGCTACAATATCATTTTCGTTTTTTAATATAACTACATTATTTACTGTTTTTGATGTTGTAATTGGCTTATTATTCAAAGTTAACATCAAGCAATTAAATTGCTTATTAAAAAACACTCCAAATTTAGTACGCATACATCTACCTCTATTTTAATAATTTTATTAATATTATATAATTAAGTTATTAAAAAAGCACTACAGGAGGTTAGATTATGAAAATAGCTATTTTAACTGACTCATCATTTGATGGGAATTTAAAAAGCTTTAAGGACTTATACCAAGTTCCTTTATTAATTGTTGAAGAAGATGGTACGACACATTTTAGTGATGACAAGTTAGATGATAACTTTTTTTATGACTTATTAGATAAGCAAATTTTAAAGACTGCACAAACAACACCAGGTGAAATGCTAAAAGTTTGAGACAAACTTTTAACTGATTATGATCAAATCATTTTTTTACCTTTATCAAAAGGATTAAGTGGACAATTTAACACATATAGAATCTTAAGTGAAACTGAAGAAGAATACAAAGGTAAAGTTTTTGTTTGTGATACTAATGGTGTAAGTATTGTAAATCAAGAATTTGTTAAAAAAGTTGCCTTTTGAATTGCTCAAAATAAAAAAGGATTTGAAATAATGGAATTAATCACAAAAGCTAATGAAGATTTTGTTGGTTACATTATTCCTAAATCTTTAGATACATTAAAACGTGGTGGAAGAATTAGTCCTACAGCTGCTAGTCTAGCAAAAATGCTAAAAATAGTTCCTATCTTAAGATATGATGGAAAAATTGATAAAGAAGCAACAGCAAGAACTTTTAAAAAAGCCGTTGCTGAAGCATTAGATTTAATCAAGAAAAATGCCAAGGGCGTTAAGGTTGTTGATATTTCTTACTCAAGAATGGAACCTGAAACATTAGCTGAAATTGTGAAGTTAATCGAAGAAAAGGGCTTTGCAATTAATTTAAAAAGTCAAATTACACCTGTAATTGCAGCACATACTGGAAAAGAAACATTAGCAATTACAGCATGGAAAAAATAGGAGGATATATGAAAATAGTTATTTTATTAGATAGTTCTGGAACAAATGGATCAGAAAAAATAAAAAATAAAAATATTGAAGTTTTACCATTACATTTTACTTTTTCTAATGGAACTGATATGTTAGATACACCAAAAGAAGTTAAAGAAAGAAATATCATTAAACAAATTTCAGAAGGAGTTGACATTAAAACTAGTCAAGCAAGTCCTGGTGAAGTTGAAAATAAATATGACGAACTTTTACAAAAATATGATCACATATATCACATTCCTATTACTGGTAATTTATCAAGCATGTTACAAACTGCAATGATGGTTTCAAGAGATGACAAATATATTGGTAAAGTTACAGTTTATGAAAACTTAAATATTGCTGCACAAGCAATTGAGCAAACTGCACTTTATATTTCAAACTTACTTGAAGAAGGAAAAATTGAAACTCCTGAACAAATTAATGAAGCAATAAAAGAATATGAAAAATCAATATACATTGCAATTCTTCCTGGGGACCTAAGAAGATTAACCAGTGGTGGAAGAGGGAAAAAAGCTGTTACAACAGTTTTAAACCTATTAAAAACTAAAGTATTAATAAAATGAGAAGCTGAACCTAAAAAAGAAGCAATGGGTAGAACAGTTCATTCAATCATGGATAAAATTGTTAAAGTTTATCATGATAGCTATACAAAAGGCTATGAAATGATTTTTGTTAGAACTGCTTTAACTTCTCCTAAAATTTATGAGGCTGCTAGAGAAGCATTAGTAGAGGGTAAAGTTAATTTTTCTGAAGAACTAATACCAAATATATATACAGCACATGCTGGTGTTGATACAATTGGTTTCATCATCACTAAAAAAGTCTCTCAATAACTTAAAATAATAAAAACCCTTTAACTTTCAAAGGGTTTTTATTATTTTATATTTTGTTTTTTAATGGCAGAGGCAACAAGACTCGAACTCGTGACACTTGGTTTTGGAGACCAATGTTCTACCAACTGAACTATGCCTCTAAAAAGCACTCCTTGAGTGCTAATTTCTTTTATGTGGCAGGGGCAGCAAGACTCGAACTCGCGACACTCGGTTTTGAAGACCGATGTTCTGCCAACTGAACTATGCCCCTAATAAACACTTAAATATTATAAATAAAAAAACGTAATTTTTCAATGTTAATATTTAAAGCATTATTTTCTTTTTTTACTACATTCTTCACAAATAACATGAAGCTCAATTTTAACATGTTCTAGATGTTGTTTACTATATAAGATCAGATCTTTAAATTCTTTAAAATCTATATTCTGTATTTTGTCACTTGAGACATGCTCAATAGTTCCACACTCATCACATTTAACGTGCGCAGACTTGTTTGTTGAAAGCTCATATCAAATATTTTTTCCATCAAATGTATTTGAAGAAATTATATGTTCTTTTAATAAAAGATCTATTGTGTTGTAAACACTTGCTAGATTTACGTTAGTTAATATTTTTTCTAATTTTAAAGTCAATTGTTGTATATTCATATGTTCTGAAATAATAAGTAATTGGATTATGTTAGATCTTATGTCAGTAATTTTAATTGATTTTTGTTTAAGTCTATTAACTACTTCTTCATATTTAACCTGTTGAATTTTATTTAACTTTAACATAAATTATTTTGTTAACTCTGCTATAACATTTTCTAAGTCTTGGATTGTTTTGATTTCAAGTAATTTATCATCAGGAACAAATATTGAAAGACGTTCTTCTAAAACTGTTATCATGTCCATTAAATCTAATGAATCAACCCCTATTGTTGAAAATTGAGTTTGAGCTGTTAAATTTCCTTTAGCACCTTTACTTTTTAATTCTTTAATAATTTCATTATGTATATTCATTTTTATCACCTATTGAAATTATATCATTTAATTATAATTTTTCTAACTTATAAAAACATTTAGGGCAAGTTGAATAGTTAGTGCAAAATAAGAAAAGAACTCTTTTGGAAGGGTTCTTTTTTAATTGAATTCTAATACCAACCAACAAAACCTTTCTAAATTCTAAAGAGTTGTCCTCTTTTTATTAATTTAATCATGTGAACGTTTTAAATCTTTGTTGGTTGCTGTTAGAGTTTGATTTTCTAAGAACTATAGGAGGACAACTATGGATTTTAAAGAATATTATAGAGATATAACAGGCGAAACAAACTATACAATAGCCGGTCTTAGAATTTTTATTTATTTAAGCGTTACAGCTCAAAAAAGAATAAGTAAGAAATTTAATGATTATGCTAATTCAGGCGCAGCAATAAGAAAAAGACTTAAATTTATACAAATAGATTATGATAAAAAAGTTGAAGAACTAGGAAAAGCAATTGATAAAGCAGTACAAGAAATACTTAAGCTAGACAACGGAGTTCTTGAATTAGAAGACTTACTTGGGCAAGAACTTTTCAATGAAATTTACAAAGAAGAAAGCTTCAAAGAAGAATCAGTAAAAATGACTATTGAAGATGCAGAACAATGTAATCAATGTAAAGAATGAGTTGGTGTCAGTGAACTAAAAATGGATTTATGTTCTGAATGCTACCCAAAGGTGGTGCAATAATGAAACAAAATAAACAATTAACTCTTAATGAGTTATTAAATTTAGCAATTCAAAAAGGTAAAACTAAATTTAATATTGAAATACAAGAAAATAGTGGAATGAAAATGTTTTATCAAGGAAAAATGACTGAATTAAATTCTCCAATGTCTTATTTTCTTAAAGCACAATTTAATAAAAAGAGTAAAGAATTAAGAACTGATTTAGATGAAAAGCACTTAGAGTGGTTTGTAATTAAGTCAAAGGTTTTAGACGAAAAGACTTTATCTATTGTAGCAATGGAACCAACATATTACGAATTGCTAACAAGTAAAAAGGAGTAAGAAAATGGAAAAGAAACAAATTACAATATTCCAAGAATTTTTAGACCCAATGAAAAGTGGTGTTAAAACTTTTGAATTAAGAAAAGACCCAAACTTGGATGGAATAAATGAGTTAGTGGTTTTAAAAGCAGAACATATGTGTAATCAATATCTTTCAAATTGTTTAGATGAAAGAGAAAGATATGAAAGTGGTTATTGTGAATATGCTATTAAAGACAAATTAACAGTTAAAATGACTAAAAGAGATTTCAGTGTTTATCAGATAGCTGAAAGAATTAACTATAGATATTTAAAATTATTTTGAAAACAATGATATGAGGGAACTTTACATCCAGATGATATGGAAAAAATGAAAATGTATGATAAAGTTAATGATTTCTTAATACCTTACTCAAAAGATAATAAATCTTTTTATTGATATGATGTTGAGGTAATTAAAAATGAAAAAACAAATGTCACAAAATGCAAATGTATAGATAATAAACATAAACATTAAAATAGAAAGTAGGGAATTATGGCTAAAAAAGAAATTAATGGTTGAAATATACCATGTGCTAGAAGACTAGTTGATAAAGAACGATCAACTAATGATACTATTAGAATTATTGTTCCGTCTGAAGGTGGCAAAATTCTAAGAAGTTTTAATGTGCCTAAAAAGTTTGTTACTGATAATGACAAAACTAAAGACTACTTTTATGTTTGAATTCCCAAATTAAATTGAACGCAATGAGGTTATTCTTACTCATTCGAAAAAGACCAATATGTGCCAATAGGTAAAAAATGCTTAAGCTTTAATCAATTGGTGGAGTTACTAAATATATGTGCTCACTTTACCAGACAATTAATAGCGTCTATTAAGAATGGTTTAAGCATTATTAAAGATAAAGCTGTAAAAGCTATACAAGATACTATAGCGCTTCAAAAGTTATTTAATCACAATGATCTAAAACTAAAAGAAGCAAATATAGAACTAGAACAATTAGTAAATAAAAACTACTTTGAAAAACAAAATGAAAACCTAAAAGGATCATCCCCTAATACATCAGTAACAGAAGTCAAATTTGATGAAGAAATTGATGAGGCAATATGACAATAAAATTATTTAATATTAATTTGAAAACGATGTAGCGAATAAATAATTAATTATTAAATCCAAAAAATAAACGTTAGTCTTAACTAATGGTTTTTTTGTTGCTTATTAACATAACTATTCTTTGGTTTTTCAACCAAATTTGCTTTAAAAAATTTCAATAAGTATTTTAATAAGTAATTCAATAAGGTTTTAATAAGTTTTTTAATAAGATAACTAAGTTTGATTTTCTTTGAAAATAAACTTTTTTTAAAAACAAATCTCTTATACAATAAAGATGACGTTCATGAGTAGAAAGATAAAATGCTTATGGAAAAATGATTAACGATTGGTATTGATCCTAGTGGAATAGGAGTAACAGGTATTTATATAAAAACCTTTAATTATCAATGACCTAAAAGATGATATGAAAATATAGAAGCTAGTAGTCCAGTAGAAGCAGCTATTAAAATAATTGAATATATTAATAAAATTAAAAAAACATTACCTGAAGAAGTCTTTATTAAAGAAGTAATAGTAGAAGTTCCTCATAAAGGAATTGAAAAATGAACAGAAGTTAAAGCCACTAGAGAATTAGTAGGAATTTTAAAATACGTTTATAAAAATAAATTTAAGGGTCATCAACCTAACCACAAAGATAAAAAACTAAAAGAATCGATTAAGAATTCTAAAAAATACTTAAGTGATCATCAATTAGACGCAGAAGTGATAATGCATGCTCATTTTAGAGAAGAAGTATTTGGATGATGTTGTGAAAACTATTTAGGAAGGGAAATACCACATGGAAAAAAAGATAAGTAAAAATGAAACATTTGCAGTTATTAAAATAGTTGGTGATATAAGAGATATTGATTTAAAAGAAGATAAAAATAAAGAACTCTCACTACAACTAAAAATTGGGTTTAAAGGTGGAACTATATTTGCTTATGCTAAGTCAGAAGCAATGATCAATGAAATGCTGGATTTAAAGGTTAAAGATATTATTAAAGTGAAAGGTAAATTTATAAACATTTGATATCCAACAGCTAAAGGAAATTTTGCTGCTATTGATAATATTGAAAAATGATGAAAATTAGGAATTTTAGAATAATTCCTTTTTTTATTGCATTTTGAAAAAAAGTTGCTAGGTATTACCTTATCTTGGAGGTGTATTTAAAAAAATGTTAAGAAGAATTATTAAACTGGATGAAGATGGAAAAGAAATGGTTGATGAAGATGGTCAATACGTTTTTGAAGAAATTGAAATCCCAGATGCTAAAAGTTCTGAAGAAGATTCTACAGATTCTACAGAAGATGATCAAGTTCTTAATGAAAGCGCAGATAGTGTTGACGAAGTTGATGAAGTTACTGAAGAAGCTGCAGACAGCAACCCAGAACCTATTGAAGAAAATCCGTGAAAAGAAAAAATAAGAAGTTGCGGTTTAACAGATGAAGAAATTTACTTGTTAATTCAAAGATTTCAGGCAAACCTAAATGCAGAATCTGCTATAGAAAAAATTGATGCTTTGCCTGATGAAAAAAAACAAAAAATACTTTTAAATTTAGGAGTGAATTTAAAAGATAAAACAATAAATTAAGAAAAGGAAATATAAAATATGTCAAAAATAAATTTAGATCATGTTAATGAGATTTATTCAAATATTTGAAAATTTGAATCTCTATTAAAAAGTGGTAAATATTACCCATTATTTACAAATGAATTACGTCAAGAAGGTGGTGCATTTAAATCAAAAGTTAAATTACCATTAATGCTTTTAGCTAAAACTGGAAAAACTTGAACACAAGAAGATGGTATTCCAGTAACAGACGCACACGAAAAAATTGTAGAAGTTGAATTAGATCAAATTTTTAATTCTCACATTAAAATTGATAAAGCTAATGTTCCTGCTGATTCTTCAACATGAGCTGGTAATAAAGCTAAAACAATTACTTTGCAAGAAGGACAAGAGTTAGATACTTATACTTTAAAAGCAATTGCTCAAGGAGTTTCTAAAAAAATTGAAGCACCTTCAGAATTAAATAAAGATACAATTGTTGACTTCTTTACAGTGCTTGAAGAAACAGCAGAAGAACAAAAATTTGCACTTGAAGACGCAATTATATTTGTTTCACCAAAAGTTAGAAATGAAATTGTTAAAGCAAAATTAGAATGCGTTGATAGAAACGTAGAAAATACTTCAGTTAGAATTACTGAAGTATTAGGTTACAATGTTGTAACTGCTCCAATTCATAAACAAGGATATGACTTTATTGCATTACCACCTCAAGCTTACGCATGAGCATTGGCTATTCATACAGCCTTACAATCATATGAGTATACTCAAGGTGATTTTATTGGTCAATTAGCAACAGTTGTCAATGAATTTTATGGATCAAAAGTTGTTATGCCTGAAATGGTTATTGGTATTCCTGTTGCATCAGGAGAAACAAGAACATTTAATAGTGAACTTATTGATGCAAAAGGAAGAATTCAAGAACTTGAAAACTTATTAGCAATTTCTAAAAATTCAATTCGTTTAACTGAAGAAGAAAAATTAAAAGTTGAAGAAGAAAAAGCAGAGCTTTTAGCAAAAGTTGAATCACTAGAAAAAGAATTAGATGAAGTCTTAGCTAGTGAAGAAAAACCAGCAGCTTAATTTAGGATTTAACACCGTGCCAAGAAAGTTACAACCTAATCAGATTGTTACTTATAAAAAGAAAATAACTTATGTAAATCCCCAGAATGAACAAAAAGGTTTTTTTGATTCTTTTTGGGGAATTTTCTTAATTCAAGTACTTGCTGTAACAGCTGCTATTGCAACAAGCGGAGTTGGTAGTGCTGCAGTTGCTGGTTTAGGTTTGAGTCAATTCGGTTCTGCAGTAGCTTCTTCAACAATTCAAACTACAGTTAATTTTGCTATTTCAACTTTTTTTGATGCAATTAGAAATGACGTAACAACACAAAATTTAATTTTTAATGCAGTATTTGCAGTTACTGATTTAGGAAAAATTGGAAGATCATTAAAAGAAGACAAATTACTTAAGTTGGTTAATCAATCTGGCATTCTTCAAGAAATAGGAATTGAAGGACAGATTAAAAACTTTTATCAACTATCAAATCAATTAGTTTTGAAAGATGTTATTTTAAAAGATAACACTAAAATAGCATTTGGTAAAGTTGTAACTGATGCGCAACTATTAAGTAGTATATTTCAAGTTTCTAATGCGTCAATGAAAAAAGAATTAAAATCTTTGACGTATGAACAATTAAAGAACTATTTAGAAATTCAAAGAATTATTCAACAAATTAATCCTAGTTTAATCTATGCTAAAACGACTGTTAAAAGTGCTAAGTTAGATTTAATGCTAAAAAATGAATTAAATATTAGTTACGATCAATTTTTAAGATTAAATGATTTGGATGCTTTTAATGCCTTAACTAAACTGTCAACAACAAGAATTGGTAATAATACTTTAACTCAATTAAATAATTTACGCATGCAATCAAGGTTTCAAGATTCATTATTAACAAGTTACAAAAAGAATCTAAAATCTTTCAAGAATAAGGCAAAAAAACTAAATCCGTTCTATTGAGCAAATAAACTTATAAACGATGCTACAAAGCCGTTAGAAGAAGCTATACGTGATATTCATACTAAAGCTGTTTCCAAATATTTTCCTAAACTTAATAAAACAGCAAAAGACTTAGTAACAAAGTACAATTTAATCCCATGTCAACAAAAATCATTTTTGCTTGCTTATAAGTTTGAAATAACAGGTGTTGATGGTACAGGAATATTGCAAATTTGAAAAAAACCTTATAAATGAAAAAAAGAACTAAGAATTAGTAACTATAATTCTGTAAGAGTTTGAAGCAATTTAAAAGAAGTACAAGAGTTTGCTTTAGCACAAAATCAAGATGTTTACTATAATGACAACTTTGCTTTAGGACATGGATTTAGACAATCAAAACTAAGCAAATTATCTTTAATTAGTCCTGGCACAAGAAAAATTTATAAAGAGATTAATAAGTTTCAAACTAAGGTTAGAGTATTACAAACAATTTTAAAAATTGGTGTACTTGAATCAATTAAAAATAAAGCTCGTAATGAAAAAAACAAAATAGAAAATAGACTTATAAATAAAAGTCTAAGCAGTTTAATTTCATTTGTTCCTGGTGTAACTATATTTAGTTCATCAATAATTAAATCAATTAAAAAAGGTAAATGAAATAATGATTGAGCTAGAAATGATGTTGCTCGATACACAAGAAAGAAAACTATAAAAAAGGTGGTGCAAATAAAAAATGCAATATAAAATTTGAGAAATAACAAGTTATGATGACTATGTTAAAAATTGACCTTTAGGAAGTAGACTAAAGAAACTAACAACCTATTTTAAAAAATTAGGTTATCAAACAGGTGAAGACTTTTTCAACAAGAATGCTTATCTAGCGCAAGAGTTAGCTAATCAAAGAGTTGGAGGAATAATTGACACTATTTTTAAAACAACAAATTTAGATTTAAACATTCAAAAATATTTAAAGCAGTTTACATACTTAGCAATTGATCATTTATTAAATAATGACATTGAAATTGGTGAAAATGTAAGAAATAATCAAACAAGCTTAAATAATGGCAGAACAGTTAGTTCTACAACAACATTAACATCAGTTGAGCAAACTGTTGGCACAATGGCGTGAAGAGCTTTCAATGCTTCAACAATTCAAATATTGTATAAATCTTATTGTGAAAATGAAGGAATTCCATTTTTGTTGGATCCTCAAATGTTTTACGATAAAAAAGAAATTGATGCAATGTTAAAAGAACAAGACAATTACATTATTAAAATGAAAGACATTATTAAAGAAGATATTACAAATGATGAAGAATTTAGAAACATTATTGCAACTATGGTTGGTGATAATAAAGAATTAAAAGATTATTTATTTAACAAATTGGGAACTGATAAAAATTTTCAAGATAAAGTTGCAGCAATTCTTGCAAATAATGAAACTTTTAAAAATAAATTAATGAGTTTAATTTCAAATAATCAAGACTTTCAAAAAGCAATCGAAAAATTAATGTCAAAAAATATTGAAGTATTAAATGCAATAAAAGAATTAGCTATATCTAATAAGGCATTTCAAATAGAGGTTGCTAAAGAAATTTCTTTAATTGATTCATTTAATGAAAATGTTGGTGATATAACTTACAAAAAATTAAGAGCAGATGAAGACTTTGTTTCAAGAGCAGGTCTTACAGAAGAACAAAAAAAAGATTTAGAAACTTTAAATGAAAATATTCCTGAAATATTAACGATTAAAGATAAAGCTAATAAAGCTGAAGTTAATGAGCAATTAAAGTTGAAATTAGATGCAGAAGTAGCAGAACAAAAATATTTTAAAAAAATTGATGATAATTTTGTCACTATAGAGTTAACTGTAGAATTAATGCGTAAATTTATGCTATTAACTGAATTAATGATGTATTTGAATCTTTATGCTTTTATAGAACCCACAGACAAAACAAATTATTTATATAAATTTTATAATTTTTATGTTTTGCAAGGAAGTCTTGGAATCGTTTATAGGTATCAATCAAAAACAAGCGGAAGCAGTAATACAAATAGTTTTTTTCCAAAAACAAATCAAAAATTTATTCTTCCATCTTGAGTTAATGAGATAGTGCAAGAAGAAATCAAAAAAATAGAAAGTGAGTCATAGTTAAAATGGAAGCAATTACAGCATTAGTAGTTGGTGTTATTTCAGCAATGTTTTCAGGTTTTGCAACATTGGTAACATTAACACATAAAAATAAGTCTAATAAAAAAATTGATAGTTTAGAACAGTCAAATAAAGAAGAAATTATTGTCTTAAAAACTGAACAAAAAAATGTAATTAAACAATTAGACAAAATTGATAAAACTTTATCAAAAATAAATGACAAAATTGATGACTTAAGAAAGGAAAAATAGATTATGCCAGAAAATCCAAATAAAAAAACGCCTGAGCAATTGCTCAAAGAACACAATAAGCAATTACAAGCTGATTCTAAAGCTTCATTAGATGCCAAAAATGCGTCAGGTGAAATTTACACGGGCAAAAAAGCAGAAGGTCTTTTAAAAATGATTTATAAAGATCAACTTGTTATAAATACTGCAAATGAAAAGACAAATCTAATTAATCAGTATTTTGCTGATTTATTTGATGCAAGTACATTCAAATTTGTGTTTACAGATAAAAATGGTTTAGAGTTAGATAATCTATTGCAAATCTTTTTAAAGTATTTACAAAATAGGGGATGATCAACAAAATTTAATACGACTAAATTTAAGTCAGGTTCTTATGGTTGTTACGGGTTTTTAATTACTAAAGAAAAAACTGGAAAAACTATTCTAACAATTGATGAAACAATTCCTAATATTATTCCAGTTAAAATCAATTATAAAAATTCTATAAATGATATATTAACTGAAGTTGAAGTCGAGTATGAAGATTTTTCATTTCATTCAGGCAAAAATCATTCTATTTTAAGAAGAAAATATAAATTAGATAAAGACCTAGTTAAAATGACTTATTCTATTTATAGAAATGGAAAAATTCTTGAAGAACAGCAATGAGAAGTTGATTGAAGAGATAAATTTGCTTCAAAAGATTTTAAGTGAGATTTTATTCCTGTTAGCATCTTAAAAAATAATGCAGCAGAATCACCAAGAATGAAAGCAGTTGAAACTAGATTAAAAGTACTAGATATGTTTGATGAGCAAATAGCTATTTTACCTGCGTGAGAACGTGGTGGAATTATGTTTAATGGTGATCCTGTTGTAACACCTAATTCTGCAAAAGATAGTTATGATTTTATGTCAAATCTATTAACTAAAGGTTATGTTAAAATGAGTCCAGTTGAAATGGATGGAAACCTTTTAAATCTTTCAGACAACGTTGTTACATTCTCACCTACTTCTATCATGCAAACTTTTATGAATACAAGAAATGTTTTATTAAAAGAGATTAGAGAAGATGTTGGTATGCCTTCATTTGATGAAATTAAATCAGCACAGCAATCAACTGCAGAAGTTACTGCTAGACAATTTCTATCTTCACCACAATTAGAACGTGAAAAAATGTTTGTTAAAGATTTTTTAAAAGACTTTGCATATAAGTTTTTAAGAATATTACAAGAATGTAACATCGAGGAATTACCATTATTAAAAACATTTGATCTAAATGATTTAGTTGTTGACATTGATTTTGATTTAACAACAGATAAAAATATTAATCAAACAATTAAACAGGCAAATTTAGGATCAACAAATAGCAACTTAAATTTAAGTGAAGTCACAAATAATGATATGGAGGAATTAAGTAATGACAAACAAGGATTATTACGAAGAATTTGAAACTGAATTAGAAGAAGATAAAGACTTCATAGAGTCTTTTTCATCTAAAAAAAGATATCAAAGCGATGGGTACATTGAAGATTTAACTTATACTGAAGCAGAAGTTAAAAAATTTTACTTTTATCCATTAACAACATTAACTGGAAGAGAACTTAAAGAAGGTATTAGACTTGCTAAAGAAAAAACAACAATCATGTGTACAACACCTGATAAAGGTACTTCTTTAACTTTATATTTAACTGAAGAAGATTCAACTTTTGATTTAAATGAATTTATGGATCCTGCCAACTATTCAGAACAATTAATGAAGAATAGTAAAAACATGGCTGCAATGTTTAAATGTGATGAAGAGTTTAACATTGATAAACTTTATGTAATTACTGAAGAAGCATTAACAAATGATAATTTTGATGCAGTTACTAAATACATAAATAAAACTATTTCTTTTGATTCAACAGACGGAAGGTATTATATTAATTTTGTACCTATTGAAGAATTTACTAGTTTGTTTGACGCAAGACCCTTAATTCTAGTTAATTCAGAGCCTATTTCAGACAAAATCAAAGAAATAAGCATTGAAACCCCAGCAGGAGCATTAGTGGGTCAAATTAAGCCAGTTAATAAAGACGGACGCTTTCCTAAACTTTATGCAAAAGAAGGAACACAAGTATTTCCTAAATTAACATTCCCATTTCAAACGCAACCTGTTTTAAGTTTAATCGACTATTGAAATAGTGACCAAATTATACCTTTAAATGATATTCTGAACTTTATTAAATCA
This sequence comes from Mesoplasma melaleucae, assembly GCF_002804105.1. NCBI lineage: Bacteria > Bacillati > Mycoplasmatota > Mollicutes > Entomoplasmatales > Entomoplasmataceae > Mesoplasma > Mesoplasma melaleucae. Next base: position 744,199 of record NZ_CP024964.1, read on the forward strand.
AAGGGTAAAAAATATAATGATTCATTTTCTTTAGCTGATTTCTTAAAATTAGGTAAACCTTCAGAGAAACCAGTTTTAAGAGTAGACTCTGGAGAAAAGATTAGATTCTATTCGAAAGGTATAAGAGAAGACGGTAGTTACTCAATGAATGGTGTATGAATACCCAAAAATGAACCATATGAAGAATGAATAGAATTTACTAAAGGAAGTAAAATTGGATATAAAGTAGCTTCAGGAAATCCTGGTGCAGCTAGATTACTAAATAAAATAATTGATGACATCTATCAAGTTGAAGTTACTCCAAAAGAATACACAAACTATAGTGCAGCTTTTGAAGTATTGTTAAGTATGTTAACTGAATCTTTCTGAAAAGATAATGAATTTGAAGGTGCTATAAAAACTGTAGATAAAGATGGGCAAATAATTGAAGAAATTGATGATAAAACTATTTATGTAAGATCGCAAAAATATGCTGGACAAGACAGATATAGTGTAACAACTAATTTGTGGTTGGCATGAAAGAAAGTTAATCAAGATTTAGTAATTAATAATCAATCAATAATTAAAAGAATAGAATCAGTCATGGCAATGTTATCAGGACAATTAAAATGTAATTATTCAATCAACAAAGGAGATAATGATGATTATAAAATATTACTGCCATATTATTTTGAGTTACAAAACCCTATAGAAAATCCAAATAGAAACTGAGTTGAATATAAGGACATTATAGTAAAATTAAAATCTTCATATTTTGATATAACTGCATCTGAAATTAAACCAAAATTGACTCCTATTTCAGAAAATATCGTACATAAATTAGAATACAATCATTATGCTTTCCCTGAGTTAACAAAAACAATTGAGTCTGCATCAATACCATCGTCTATGCCACTTGATCAACAATTGGCAAATGGCGAATATTCTAAATATCAGTTAAAGTCATTTAGCAATAATAAAGATGATATTGAAAAAATTAAAAACCAATATGGATCAGGAGAGATTACATTTAACCCATTAACAAACATTTATATTATTAATAAAGGCAATTTTGAATTTAAGGAAGTAGAAGCGATTAAAGAATTAATAATTTCTAGCTTTTACGGATCAGGCAAATGAAAAATAACGCTTATGACCGAAGCAAATATAGAAATTACTTTAAATCTAAACTTGTTTAATAAATTTGATACAAACAACAGTTTTGTTAATTTAATATTATAATAATTTATATAAGAGGTTCACATGAAAAAAATATTATTAAGTTTAACATCACTATCAATAATTGGGCTAACAACTTCACATGTTATTAGTTGCAATCAAGAAGGGAAATATATGATTCAAATTAGAAATTTAGACAGAAAAACAGGACAACCTATTCCAAACGGCATAGTTTTATGAGAAGGCGATAAAAGAACCATTAAAAGGTATGCAGTCGATAAAAGTCCAGATGGCGATGCACAGGTTAAAATGGAAGTTGAAGGACAAGAAGCAGCTGTTAGAATATCAGCTCAAGGAAATAAAGAACAGTATACTAAATACTTAACTGATCTTATAGGGTTTCCACCTGAACCATGATGAGGTACTAGCTAGTGATAGCTAGTTTTTTTTATGCAATGTGGGCGGGTGGCGTAAAAGCGTGAAGTATTTTTATTTTTACCGTCAACAAAAAGATTTCACTTGACTCCTGTTTAGTTTTGTAAGAGAATAAAGTTATAATACATAAATTATATGAAATGTGATTTATGTATAAGTTTCTTTATTGTAGAGTTCTCTTTATAACTAGAACACCCCGCAAGCAAAATTTTTTATTTCCGTCATGAATAAAAACTTATGAACGCTTGAGCCACCCAAAATTTTAAGGAGTAAAAATGAATACATCTGAAATAATAACTTCTGTTTTAACTGCGACTTCTATTTTAGTTGCTGTTATTTTTCCTATTATTCTCTATTATACTAATAATTCAAACGAAGCAAGGAAACTTTATATTAAGCATAGTGAAGATTTTAGAAATAATTTACGTCAGCTTGGACTTCAATTGAATATGCAATTTTCAAATGAAGAATATGTAAAATATTTTGTTCATTATTTGCTTCAATTTGAAGAAAATGTTAATACTGTTGAAAGTCATGTTAATAAAAATTTTTATTGAATTTGTTTAATTTGTAAAGAGCAAGATAGTTTTTCTTCAATAAAAGATACAAAAATTTCAGGAAAACTAACTGACTATAATGAGATGCGCAAAGTATATTGAATATTTTACTGGTGCAGTTTTAATAAAAGAAAAGTTAAATATAAGTTTAAAATTAAAACGAAATCAAAAATAGATCTTTATTTTTATTTTAAATGTTGTAATTTAGATTCAAATAATTAAAGAAATGTATTTAAAAGAAGGTTAAATTCCTTTTTTATTGTAATTTTTAAAAAAGTTGCTAGGTATTACCTTATCTTGGAGGTAGTACATGAAACAAAATAAAATTAAATGAGAGGATCTAAAACCAACAGAAAATAATTTTAACTTTACCTTTGACGTTTTAGATGCGGTTTGAAATGATTTACTTAAAGAACCATTCAGTGCAAAAAGTTTATTTTATGCAATGTCAGGTGCTAAAGGATTTGGTAAGACCTTTTTAATCTGTTTGCTTGCTTTATATCTAGTTTGTAACTTTAAAGATTATAATGCTCAATTAGCTAAATACACTTATGCATCAGCTAAAGAAAGTTACTACAAAACAATGAAGAAGGTAATGAATTTACTTAAAGAAGAATATGGAGTTACTGTTATTGATTTTATTGGACAAAATAAAGTCGCACTAATTAAAGAATTTAACTCAGAATCAAAATGCGCATGAGTCTTTGAAAATGGCAGAGAAATTAATGTTATAGGATTTGATAATACTAGTAAATGAGAAGGTGTTCCAGCAGCTACTGGGGAAATAGGAATGTTTGCTATTGATGAAGTTATTCCTTTAGGTGAAGAAATAATCGATGAAGCAGACTATGTTTACAAGCTTGTAAATCTTATGACTCAAGTAGTGCGTGGTCAAAACTTAACTACATGCTTAGAACCTTTACCTGAATTAAAAGGAATAAAACCTTTACCATTTAATAAAAATGAAACATGACAAATGTATAAAAAGCACTATATTCTTTTTGGATTTAATAATCATGATACAAGTCACCCAATTTATCAAATGTTTATGGACGAAATAGCACCTTTAACAGACGAAGTAAAAGAAGAACTAGATAAAAATGCAGTTAGTTACAGAGAAGACACTACATTCTTAAACATGGGTGCCACTGTTATACGTGGAACTACAGCAATTAACAAAGCAAATTTAAATCCTAAAGTTTTGGAACTAGGGGAAGGTATTAAAGAACGTTGACCAGAAACTTACAACACTTTATTTAAAGGTGATGAAAATCAGATGCAAATAGATAAATATGCATATAGAAAAGATTTGCTTGAAAATGCTCAATTCTTTAACAAGGAAGATTTTTATTGAGATGAAACAAAGAGATTCTGATTTGACCAAATTAGAATTGGTTCAGATTATGCTGATGGTGGTGAAAGCGGAGATGACGCAGTAACAATGTTAATTGGATTTGAACTTGATGCTATAACAGGTGTTGTTAAGGGAGTTTATATTTTAGATGAACTTTCTATATCAACAAAGAAATTTAAAAACATGGAAGATAAAGTTGAATCTATAGCTAATTTTATTAATGATAAAACTAGAAGCTATGAATTTGGATCAGCTAGAGCAAAATTTGAAGATCATATAAGATTTAAAATTGGAGCTGATTCTAGAACTGTTAAAGATTTCTTAATTGGTATTCTTGAAAGAAATCATCAAATAAACAGAGAAATGCTAGAAAGAAATTTTACTTGCTTTATTTCATCAGGTTCTAAAGGATGAAAGATAGAAACAAGACACTATATGTGAAAGAGACTATTAAATGAAAAGAAATTATTCTTTGCAAACGAGTTAAAAGTAATAAAAAAAATACAAGGTGTTGACGTTGTAGTTAAAAAACATGGTTACTTGTATGATGAATTATTTAGATGTACACTTCACCCTGATAAAAAAATTAGAGATGAGCGACCAAAACGAAATAAGTTAGATGCTATAAATGCAGCAGAACATGCAATTAGTTACTTTAGATATAATCTTTTTGAGTAATAGAACCTTTTAGGGTTCTTTTTTTGTAAAATGGTAGCAGTAGGAGGACAACTATGAAAGTAATAAATCAAATCGAAGTTTTTGATGAGTTAAAAGACTTACATTTAAATTTATTAATTGAAGATATGCTTGAGAAAATCCAAGAATTAGATTTAGAAATTAAAAATAGTGATTGGCGTAAAGCAGAAGGCTATTATGTTAATGGTTACTCAAAAAGAACTATTATATTTAGCGAAGGTGTTATGACTTTGAAAAGAACAAAATATAAAATATGAAATTCAATTGAAAAAAAATGAAATACTAAATGTTTAGTGGATGATTATATTCAATTAGAAAAATATCAAAGAATCAGTTATGAATACATTGATAAAATTCTTAATCAAGTTTCAGACGGAATTAAATACAAAGATATAATAAATTGTTATCCTAGAGCGAGAATTGATAAATCAACAATATCAAGAATTATTAAGAAAATGGATATTGAAAATTTAAGTGAAATTTCATCTGATTTAGATTATGAAATACCAAGTGATGCAGATAAATATGATTATGTTTATGTTTCTACAGATGACGCTTTTTTAAAACTAAAGGAATTTGATAAAGAAGAAGCAAAAATGAAAGCAAAAAAACATAGAGTTAGATTAGCTGTTCTTTATTTAGGAGTTTCAGATAAAAAAGATGATCGCAATTCTAAGTTAGTTCATAAAAGAATTATTTACCAAATTGATAAACAAAAAACTAGATTACCTTCATCAGCAAAGTTTGCAGAACTTGTTAGAGAAAAAATTAAAGAATTCTATGGTGACAAGGAAAGACAAATTATAGTTTGTGGTGATGGGGATGACTACATAAAAAAAGTTGCAGATGAATTAAACGCTAAAATAGTTTTAGACTTTTTTCACTTAAAAGCAAAAATAAGAAGAGGTCTTCCTTTTACCAAATGAAATAATCCTGCTGGACTAAATCAATTATGTAACCTAATAATGGAAGATATAAAAACGGATCCATTTGCAGCAATAGATAAATTAAAAATTTTAATCCATAGTGCAACCGATAATAAAAAAGTTTTATTAAAAGAAGCAATTAGATATATTAAAAATAATTTAGATGGTATATTTGCTTATCAAGAAGACTGATACAATGGATGTTACACTGAGTCTAACGTTTATCATTTTATTAAATCAATAAGTAATGGAAAATCTTATGCAGTAAAAACATTTAAGAACTTGATCGCTTTAAGGGCAGGCAAAATAAATTGTTTAAATGCTTTTGAAATATGAAAACATGAAAAAAACATAAAAATTGAACTAAATGCATTTGAAAATAAACATCATCAATGAAGAATGTTAAGAAACAAAGATTTTAGAAATGCTTCACGAAATGGTCATATAGCGTCTATAGATAGCAAATTTTCTAGATACATTGATATTTTTAAACAATATAAAATGTACAAATAAAACTAAAAAATAGACATAAATGGTAAAAAAGGAAATTTAAGGATTTCTATATTTTTTGTTGCTTTTTTGCTAAAAATGATAAAATAAATGTAACAAAAGACGTTCACATACAATTTTTCCAGTAAATTTTTACTGGAAAAATTGTAAATCTTAGGCTTTGCACCAAATAAACAACTTGCTCAACATTTATAGTGGTTATAATCATCTCATATATTTACTTGAACTTTATTTTTTTCAAAATCAAAACTTATGTTTTCTAAATGTTGCTGAGCTTCAATTTTTAACAGGAAAATACATTTAAATAATTCTTGATTAATGTCTTCATGCTTGTTAATGAAGCTTCTTTATTGTTTTTCACTAAAAATAATTTTTTCTAAGTTTAAATTAGATGTTGTTTTCTTATTAAAAAAGTTTGCACTTTTAATTGCAAAGTACATAGTTGCACAACTTGAAATAATTAGAATTAAAACTAATATTGATTTAAAGTATTTCATATGTTTTTAAAAGCTCCTTCATTTCTTCAAAAGTTAAAATTGAAATTACTGTTTAAAATGCATTATTTAATTTATATGTGTATTTTTCAATAGTATTAACATTAAATTTATAATCTTGTACAAATAAATATTTTGCATAAATTTTGCATAAGACTTTATTTGATTTGAAATTATATATTCCTTATCAAATATATTAAGTTTAATAATTAATTCCTGTTTCTTATTTCAATTATATGGATATATGTATAATTTTTTGTCTCCAGTTTTTAAATTAACAATTTTAGTTTTTTCATCTAATTCAGAAATACCATTATAAACAATTTGATAATTATCATTATTATTTAAAATACTTAAATTTAAATCACCTGAGTAGTATGTTTCAAACTTCTTTTTTTCGCTTAGTTCAACACTATTAATTTTAAAAGGCGGAAAAATTTTACTATTTTTTACTTGTTCTATTTCATAAATTAAGTTTTGATCACTATTTAATAAATGCATATTTAACTTTATTGTATTTTATATTTAAATCAAATAAATCTTAATACCTTTTGTTTATTTCAAGTGCATTATTATTAATGTTAACTTCTGCTTTTAAAATAGATTCAGAATTTAGCTTTTTAATATTATTAAAATAATCATAATAACTTAAGCAACTTACTACATTGAGATTAACCTTGTTGTTTACTTTCACAAACTCTGGATTTAATCTTATTTCACCCTTAGACTTATAATTTATTTGATTGAAATCATGACTTAAACCAAAATTTAAATTAATAACATGATCTTTTTTTAAATCAGTTGGCAATTCATATTCAAAATAGGTTTTTAGAATTGACTGAACTGGTTTAATTTTTTTAAATCGCTTGAATACAATTTAAAATCTAAATTAAATAAATTAAAGGTATTATGATAATCTGAATCATTCATAATGTAAGGATTTAAACTTAAATTAACAAACATTTTGTAATAAGATGTTTTATTTACTAAATACGGTTTATTAATAAATATTATTTCTGGTGCAATAAATGATTGTTTATTGTTTGAAATAGTTGTATCAACGATAATATATGTATTAATTTATTGTTGTGTTTGAACTAACATTTTTCACCTCTTTATATTTTTAAGCAAAAAGGACAAAAAAATAAGATGACAAGCATCTTATTATTAATTTAATTAAGCAATAGCTTCTTTAGCTTTTTGGTAAGTTGCGTCTAAAGCTTCACATGATTTTTCAAATGCTACTTTTTCATCTTCTGATAAGTCTCATTCAATAATTGTTTCTCATCCTTTTGCTCCTAAAATTACAGGAACTCCAGTATAGAATCCTTTTTGACCATATTCACCGTTTAATTTAGCACCAACCATGAATGTAGTTTTTTCGTCTCTTAAAATTGCTGATGATATAGCTGCTAAACATACACCAATTCCGTAGTATGTTGCACCTTTACGTTCAATAATTTCATAAGCCATTCTAATAGCTCTTGTTCAGCATTCTTGTAAATCAGCTTCAGTAATTTTTCCTTCAGCTAAGTATTTGCTAATTGGTTGACCCATAACTGTTCCTTTTGAGTAAACAACAACTGATGAATCTCCATGTTCTCCCATAATGTAAGCATTAACTGATTTTGGAGCTACTTTTAATTTTTGAGCAACTAATCTTCTTAATCTTGCTGAGTCAAGAGTTGTTCCTGCCCCAACAACTGAATGTTCGTCATATCCTGTTACTTGTTGGTAAACTGTTGTTAAAACATCACAAGGGTTTGAAGCAATAACTGTTACTCCTTTAAATCCTGATGCTTTAATAGCTTCAGCAATACCTTTCATAATTTTTGAGTTATCTGCAATTAATTCTAATCTTGTTTCACCAGCTCTTTGTGGACGTCCAGCTGTAATTACAATTAGATCTGCATCTTTACAATCTTCGTATGTCCCCGCTTTAATAGTAAATGGTTTGTCTACAACAGCCATTGTATCTTCGATATCAATTGCGTTTCCATCTGCTGCTTTTGTGTTAAGATCGATTAACACGTATTCTTCAGCTAATCCTTGGTTAACTGCTGAATAAATAAATGACATACCAACTGCACCAGTTCCAACTAGTACAACTTTGTTTGAAGTTTTTTTCATATTTGTTTCTCCTTTATTATTTTTTCTCTATACCATTATTATATTCTCAATGATGTAAAAATTAAGCATTTTCAAAAGAGAAAATATAAATTTTAATTTATTTTGCAAATAAAAAAACACCATAGAATATAGCGTTTTTTAAATAATTACTAATATTCGTTTTTGTGGTATTCTTCAGCAATTTCCATTACTTCATCAATTCCAGTTAAACCTGTTCCTGCAGGAATTAAGTTTCCTAACATGATATTTTCTTTTAGACCATCTAATTTATCTTCTCTTCCTTTAATAATTGCATCTGTTAATACACGTGCAGTATCTTGGAATGAAGCTGATGATAATCAAGATTGAGATTTCAATGGAGCTTTTTTAATACCTAAAATTTGGTTTTTAGCAACCGGAGGCATTTTACCTTCACGGATACATTGAGTAACTACTTCTTTGAATTTTTGTTGAGTTACAATTTCACCTTGTAGTAAGTGTGACTCACCACTTTGGATAACTTTAACTTTGTTTAACATTTGTTTTACGATGATTTCAATATATTTATCTGAAATTTCAATCCCTTGTAAACGGTAAACTTTTTGAACTTCTTTTAAGATGTAGTTTTGCACAGCTGTAGTTCCAGCAACTTCTAATAGATCATGTAAGTTAATTGAACCTTCAGTAAGTTTTTTACCTGGTCTAACTTCATCACCTTTGTTAACTCTTAATACAGCGTTATACATTGTTTTGTATGGTTTTTCAATTTTTGTTCCATTAACTTCTTCATCAATAATAATTGTGTTGATTCCGTTTTTATTAATGATATCTGTAACAACCCCTGATTTTTCAGCAATAATTGCAACTGAACCTTTTTGAGTTGTAACGTCAAGTAATTCTTTAATACGAGGTAGCCCTTGAGTAATATCAGCATCCCCTGCAACCCCTCCAGTATGGAAAGTACGCATAGTAAGTTGTGTTCCTGGTTCCCCAATTGATTGAGCAGCAATAACTCCAACTGGTTCTCCAATTTTAACTAATGATGCAGTTGCTAAGTTACGTCCGTAACATTTTTGACATACACCTTTTTGGTTATCACATGTTAATACTGAACGAATTGTAACTTTTGTAATTCCAGCAGCTATAATTGCATCTGCTTCTTTTGCTTCGATTAAAACATCTTTACCAACAATTATATTGCCTTTTGCATCTTTAATATCGTTAAATGCATAACGACCAACAACTCTGTCTTTTAAAGGCACAATAATGTTATTGTGTTTTGTATCAATAACTGATTCGATTTCAAATCCTTTGTTTGCTTTACAGTCTTCGTTAACAACAACAATTTCTTGTGAAACGTCAACTAAACGACGTGTTAAGTATCCTGAATCGGCAGTTTTTAAGGCTAAGTCGGCCATCCCTTTACGGGCACCATGAGTAGAAACGAAGTATTCTGAAACTGATAAACCTTCACGGAATGATGATTTAATTGGAATTTCTTTAATGTCCCCTTTAGTATCGTTCATAAGTCCACGCATACCTACAAGTTGAGTAAAGTTAGAAACGTTACCACGGGCTCCAGAGTCAGCCATCACAAACACTGGGTTTTTAACATCTTGTTTTAATACAATTTCAAGTCTTTTTTGAATGTCATCTTTAACATCAGATCAAACTTCAATAACACGGTGTTTTTTCTCTTCTTGAGTTAACATCCCTTCATTATAGTAGTTTGTAATTTCAGCAACTTTTTGATCAGCTTCTGCAAATTCTTCATATTTATGTTTAAAGGCAACAACGTCACCAGCTGAAATAGTAGTTCCTGATTTTGTAGAATATTTAAATCCTAAATCTTTCATTTTATCTAACATTTCAGCAGTTTTTCTTGCACCAAATTCGTTAAAGTATCTTTCAATAATTAAAGATAATTCTTTTTTCTTAATTGGAGCAACAACTGTGTATTCTGCAATAACTTCATTAATGTCTTTTGAGAAATCAAAGATAAATGAGTTAACAGCTTCAGTTGCATCAAAAATACTTGGTGAGTTAATTCATGGGAATGAATCATCAAAGATTTGGTTGAATAGAATTTTACCAACAGTTGTTAATAAATATCTTTTTCTTTGTTCAACATTAAATTTTTCAACTGGTAAAGCATCAACCGCAATTCCAATTAAAGCATTTAATGAAACATTGTTTGTGTCAAAGGCATTGATTGCTTCATTAGTATCTGCAAATAATGTTCCTTCTCCAGTTTGCCCTTTTTCTTCAAAAGTAGCATAGTAATTTCCTAGAATAATATCTTGTCCAGGAGTAACAATCGCTTTTCCATCTTTTGGTCCTAAAATAGCATTTGATCCTAACATTAAAGCTCTAGCTTCAGCAACAGCTTCTTTTGTAATTGGAACGTGAACAGCCATTTGGTCACCATCGAAATCGGCGTTGAACGCAGTAGTTACAAGTGGGTGAAGACGAATTGCTTTCCCTTTAACTAATTTAGGTTCGAACGCTTGAATCCCAAGTCTGTGAAGAGTAGGCGCACGGTTTAATAGCACTGGTCTATCTTTAATTACGTGTTCTAATGCTTCTCAAATTTTTGTATCATTTTGTAAAATCATTTTTTCAGCAACTTTAACATTTTCTGCATATTCATGTTCTTGTAATCATTGGATTACAAATGGTTTGAATAATGTTAAAGCCATTTCACGAGGAATTCCTGCTTGATACATTTTTAGATCTGGTCCAATCGCAATAACTGAACGACCTGAGTAGTCAACACGTTTTCCTAATAAGTTTTGACGGAAACGACCTTGTTTTCCTTTTAATACGCTTGTTAAAGATTTTAATGGGCGTTTGTCTTTTCCTTGAACTGGGCGTGGCTTACGTTCATTGTCTAATAATGCATCAACAGCTTCTTGCAACATACGTTTTTCGTTGTTAATAATAATTGATGGTGCACCCATTTCTTTAACTTTCATTAAACGTTCATTTCTGATGATAATACGACGGTATAAGTCATTAATTTCAGAAGTAGTAAATCTTCCTCCATCTAATTGAATAATAGGACGGATATCTGGTGGAATAACTGGTAATACACGTAATACCATTCACTCTGGTTTTTGATTTGAACGTTTTAATGATTCTAAGATATCTAATCTTTTTAATAATTTTGAGTTATCAGCATTTGGACCAATAGCATCTAAAGTATTTTTTGTGATTTCAATTTCTTTATCTAAATCAATTTGTTTTAATAGTTCTTCAATTGCAGAAGCACCAATACCAAATTTAGCATCAGTATATTTTGAGATTAAAGCTGTTGCTTCATCAATTGAGAAAGGAATAGTTGGATTATTTAATTCTTCTAATAATCTTTCTGCTTTTAATGTATCTCTGTGTTCTGGATCATTGATTATTTCAATTAACTCTTCAATTGCTGGTCTTAATTTAGCACGAGTTTTTTGTGATTTTGAAACTCCTAAATCAATAACTTCTTTGGCAACGAAGTGTTTTGATGTTCCTGGTTCTAAAACAATGTGTGAAACGAAGTAAACAACTTCTTCTAATTCTTTTGTTTTTAAATCTAATAATGAGGCAATTCTTGATGGAGATACTTTAACCATTCAAATGTGAGTAACAGGTTCTGCTAATTCAATGTGTCCCATTCTTTCACGACGCACGATTGATTCAGTTAATTCAACACCACATTTTTCACATTTTTTCCCTTTGTTCATTGGGTTAGCTTTTTTGAATTTTCCACAAAAACATTCATAGTTTTTAGTTGGTCCAAAGATTTTTTCGTCAAATAAACCATCTTTTTCAGCTTTTAATGTTTTATAGTTAATTGTTTCAGGTTTAGTAACTTCACCATGTGATCATGAACGAATAGTATCAGCACTAGCTAATTCAATTTTAATTACTTTGTTATTTTTATTTTCCATTTTGCCCTCCTATTCTTCTTCAAATGAAAGGTTGATTTCACTTTCATCTACTTCTTCAAAAATATCTAAATCTTGAATTTCAACAAGTGATACTGAATCTTCAAATGTCAATTTATCTGTTGATGCATGTTTCATATTGTCATCATTTACTAAATCATTGTCATCATCATATGCATTAATTTGTGATTTATTTCCTTTGTCATCTAATAAGTAGATGTCAAATCCTAATCCCATAATTTCTTTTGAAAGCACGTTAAATGATTCAGGGGTTCCAGGTGTTGGAATTTGTTTTGATCTAACAATTGCTTCATAAGTTTTTGTACGACCTTTTAAGTCATCTGATTTAATAGTTAAGATTTCTCTTAGAGTATGAGCTGCCCCATAAGCTTCTAATGCTCAAACTTCCATTTCTCCGAAACGTTGTCCCCCGTTTTGTGCTTTTCCTCCAAGAGGTTGTTGAGTAATTAATGAGTAAGGTCCAACACTTCTTGCGTGAAGTTTATCATCAACCATGTGTGAAAGTTTCAACATGTACATAACTCCAACTGAAATTGGTTTATCAATAACATCTCCAGTTTGACCATCAATTAATTTAACTTTTCCATAGTTTTCCATTCCAGCTTCAGCCATGATTTCATCTAAATCATTACTGTTAACACCTTCGAAAACTGGAGTTGCAATTTTAACTCCTAATTTTTTAGCTGCCATTCCTAAATGGATTTCTAAAATTTGCCCAATGTTCATACGTGATGGAATCCCTTGTGGGTTCAATAGAATATCTACTGGTGTACCATCTTTTAAGTGAGGCATGTCTTCAACTGGTAACACTTTTGAGATAATCCCTTTGTTACCGTGACGTCCTGACATTTTATCCCCTTCTTGGATTTTACGTTTTTGAACGATATATACTTTAATAACTTCTAATACATCTGCTGGTAAATCAATACCATCTGGGTTTGTTGCTGATTTAGCTTTGAAGCGTTTAACAGCTTGAACAATACCTTCTCCACCATTTGGAACTTTTAATGAGTTATCTTTAACTGATCTTGATTTTTCTCCAAAAATAGCATGTAATAATTTATCTTCTGGTGATAATTGAGTTTGTCCTTTTGGAGTTACTTTACCAACTAAAATATCTCCTGTTTTAACTTCAGTACCAATTGCTACAATACCTTCTTGATCTAAGTATTTTTTAGCATTGTCACTAATGTTTGGAATTTCAGAAGTAATTTCTTCTGCTCCTTGTTTTGTATTACGAACTTCTAATACATATTCATCAATATGCACTGAAGTAAATTTATCTTCCATGATAACTCTTTCAGACATAACAATGGCATCCTCGAAGTTGTAACCATTATAAGTTGTAAAGGCAACAATAACGTTTTGACCTAGAGCTAATTCTCCGTTATCAACAGATGGTCCATCAGCAATAATTTGACCAGCTTCAATTGAATCTCCAACTTTAACAATTGGTTTTTGTACAATTGAACTTCCATTGTTTGAACGTTCAAAGTTTGCTAATGTATATGTTTTAATTCCTGATTTTGCTTCAACTGCAATTTGTTTTGCATCTACATATTTAACGATTCCGTTTTCTGTAGCAACAACACAAACCCCTGAGTCTCTAGCAGCTTCAAATTCAATTCCTGTTCCAACGAATGGTGATTCTGGAACAATTGTAGGGACAGCTTGACGTTGCATGTTGGCACCCATAAGTGCACGGTTGGCGTCATCGTTTTCTAAGAATGGAATTGCTGAAGTGGCAACTGAAACAATTTGTTTTGGAGAAACGTCAATAAATTGCACTTCTGATACTCTAGCGATGTAATCATCACCTTTGTAACGAGAAACAACAGTTTCATCTAAGATTTTTCCATTTTCATCTTTTGTAACATTTGATTGAGAAATAATGTATTCTTTTTCTTCATCAGCTGACAAGTATTGGTGTTCATTTTCAATTACACCATCAATAACTTTTAAGTAAGGTGTTCTAATGAATCCTAATTCATCAACGATTGCATAAGTTGATAAGTTATTAATCAATCCAATGTTTGGTCCCTCTGGAGTTTCAATAGGACAGATTCTTCCATAGTGAGAAGGGTGAACGTCACGCACTTCTAAGCTGGCACGATCTCTTGATAATCCCCCAGGTCCTAAAGCAGTTAATCTACGTTTGTTTGTTAATTCTGCTAATGGGTTAATTTGATCCATGAATTGTGATAATTGTGATAAGTTGAAGAACTCTCCAATTACAGCAGTTAATGGTTTTGCGTTAATAATTGTTGAAACTTTAACTTTGTATAAGTCACTTGTTGAAAGTTTTTCTTTAACATTTTTATCAATACGAGTTAATCCCATTCTGAATTGGTTTTGTAATAATTCTCCAACTGTTCTAACACGACGGTTAGCCAAGTTGTCAATATCATCGTATTCACCAATGTTGTATTCTAATCCTAACAAGTAAGAAACAGTAGCAACAATATCAACAACTGTAATATGTTCTTCTTTTGAATCAGGTGTAATTCCAACTAATGTAAAAGTTTCTCTTCTTGAGTTATTGTCTTGGTAAACTTTTACACTTTGAATTTTACGTGAACCAGGAATGTCTTCTTTGTATTCGATTGAAGAAACCATAACACCATCTTGTGATAATGCTTCAGCAACTTCTTTAATGTTTGCTTTAGAAATTTCAGTATCTTTTGCTACTAAAACTTTTCCTTTTGCATCAACGATATCTTCAGCTAAGATTCTTCCTATTAAACGATTTTTAACAGCTAATTTTTGTTGTAATTTAAATCTACCTGCTTTTGTTAAATCATATTTTCTACGGTCAAATAATAATCCGTTAATGTATTTTGATGCTCCATCAGATGTTGCAGTTTCACCTTGTCTAATTTTTTTATAAATTTCTTGAACGTGTTGTGCTCAGTCTGCGTATGAATCTCCAGTATCATTGTCATTTTTTAATGTTTCAACAATAACTTTCTCTTTATCAAAAATATTTAAGATTGTATCTCTGTCAATTCCTAAAATTTTTAAGAATGAAGTTGCAGTTGTTTTTCTTGATTTATCAATTTTTACAAATAATGAATTTGTTGTTTCAGCAGTTTTTTTAGTATCTGTTTCAAATTCTAATCAAGTTCCACGACTTGGAATGATATCACCGTTGTATAGGTTTTCTCCTGTCTTGTTGTTGATTTCAGTTTTAAAGTATGATCCTGGTGATCTAACTAATTGTGAAACAATAACTTTTTGTGAACCATTGATAACAAATGTTCCAGCGTCAGTCATTAAAGGGAAATCTCCAAAGAATACTTGCCCTCACTTTCTAACATTAATTTCAGCAACAATTAAATCTTCTTTTTCTTCTAAGATTGTAATTTGAAATAAGTCATTCTTTTCTGTACTTTTTAATTTAACGTCAAAGAAATAAATGTTTTCTGTATTTTTAACAAGAGTAACATTTTTTGAATCTGTTTTTTGAGCAATTCAGTTTACTAAAACTTTTTTAATATCTTTTTCTACAATTTCTTCAAACTCTTTTGAAATGTCTTCTGTTTTAGTAAACATTAATTGTAAGTCTACGTAAATTGGAGCATCATAAATTTTTGATTGTTCTTTTGCTTTAGCTGGAGAGATTTTAGCTTCTTTAATTTCTCACCCTTCTAAGAAAAGAGATGCACTTAAGTCATTTGAGCTCATTGGAAAAAATTCGTTTAATACTTCGTCAATTCCTTTTGTTTTGAATCATTCGAAAGTTCTTGTTTGAATTTCAATTAAGTTTGGTAATTCAAGATTACCTGAAACTTTTCTATAATCACGTCTTTCAACGCCACGGTTTACTTTTTTAATTTTATATGCCATGTTGTTTCCTTTCATTATTCTAAAATATATTTGTATTTATTTAATAGCTTGTCTGCAACTGTAAAGTTTGCATCGCTTTTTGTAACTTTGACAATATTTGCGCTTTTTAGATTTTCTAAAGCATCTTTTATTTCTTGTTTTTTAATTGTTTGATTACCATTAATTTTCAAGATATCTGTAATTCTTTTAACAGAGACTTCTTTTGTTCTTTCTGATAATATTGCACTTAATATAATGATTTCATAATCACTTGCAAAAAATTTTGATCTAACTTCATAATCAACATTAATTCATTCATAAACTAATGATAATAAGAAGCCTTTTTTAACTGATTCTCTTAAATGTTTTTTTGTAAATGCTAAAAGTCCATTTATATTAAACCCTTTTTTAAATGATTTATTGATTTGTAAGATCAATTCTTCTCAATGATTTGCAATATCAAAAATTCAAATTTTAAACTTACTGTTTTCTTTACTTTGATTAATAAATCATAAACTCATTAGTAAAGCAACACTTGAGTTAAATCTTTGGTAAGGTTGAATAATTAAAATCTGCAAGAAAATAATTATTGCTTTGGTAAAACCATCAAAAGAATTTTGTGGTACATCATTTATAAACTCAAATAAACCTTTTAACTCATAATCAATAGCATTAAAATCTATTTCAATGTCAGTTAATATTTTCTTATTATCAGTTCTGTAATAATTAGCTTTTCGATCTAAATTGAATTCTGTATTTCTGAATAAAATATGAATCAGTAATTCATAGTTATCTTCATTAATTTCAAAATCAGCTTTCTTTACTAGTCTAATTGCTTCAATAAAGTTCATTGCCATTTTTTCTTTTTTAGATTTTGGCTTTAAACCGTTTTCATTTTTTTTAATTGTGTTATGAATTGAAAGCATTGAAGATCCTTCACATAAGTTTTCTAAAAACATCAGTGAAGAAACATTACTTGTAGAAATAAGATTTGATAAAAATTTATTTTTTGAAAATGAGTATGCTTGAAAGTAATTTGTTAAATACTTATCACTTTGAATTTCTTCCATTGGTTTAAAATTCATTTTTTGCTCTATTGATAAAGGAAAGTTAATAGTAAAAAGTTCTTCATCTTCAACGATTTGAATCATTAAATCTACGAACTTTTTGTTAAGAAAATAATTTAGACTCATTAGACTTCCTCCCAATATTTCTTTTGCAAAAAAAATAAGGATAGCAGAAGCTCTTAACTAACTAAACTATACTCGATTATTATATTATATATAATTTACTCTAAAAAAGCAAATATTATTGAGCTTTTCATGTTTAAAAATAATTAAAATTTTTAACTTTGTAACTTATTTTACATGTAAAAATAAAAACCTAAGATCATCTTAGGTTTTTTTTAATAAGAAATTAGTGAATACTATTTGTATTCAACTGATGCTCCAGCTTCAACTAATTGAGCTTTAATTGCATCTGCTTCTTCAATTTTAACGTTTTCTTTAATAGATACTGGTAAAGTTCCATCAACTAATTTTTTAGCGTCCATTAATCCTAATCCAGTTACTTCTTTAACTACTTTAATAACTGCAACTTTTTGTCCACCTGCGTTTGTTAACATAACTGAAACTTCTGATGGTGCTGAATCAGCAGCAGCTGGTCCTGCAGCAACAGCAACACCTGCTGATGCAACAACGTCGAAGTGTTCTTCGATTGCTTTAACTAATTCGTTTAATTCTGTTAATTTCATTTCTTCTAATGCTTTAATAATATCTTCTTTTGTAATTGCCATGATTTTGGTCTCCTTTTTAATATTTTTATTTGCTATTAATACATTTAATTATTCTATTAGTTTTGTTTTGTATCAGCAACAGCTTTAATTACCGCCATAACTTGACGTATTGGGTAAAGTAAGCTTGATGCAAACATTAAGTATAAATCTTCTTTTGATGGTAGTGTAGCAACTTCTGTAATTGCTGCAGTATTCATAGCTGCGTTTTCGTATACTCCAGCTTTTAATTTTAATGCTTCATTTTCTTTTGCAAAGTTAGCTACTAATTTAGCAGCACCAATTGCATCTTCGTTTGAGAAAACAAAAACATTTTGTTGAGTTAAATATTCGTTTAATTCTGATAAATTTAATTGATCAACTGCTCTTCTAACAAGTGAGTCTTTATAAACTTTAACTTCAATACCTTGTTTTAAAGCTTGTCTTCTTAAATTTGACATTTGTTCAACTGTTAAGTGTTTGTATTCTGCAATAGCAACACCTTGAGCTGATTGAATTTTAGAAACAATCTCAGCAACGATTTCTGCTTTTTTAGCATGTGCAGGTCTATTTGTTGACATTCGTATTCCTCCTATTTTCTTATTTTATAAAACAAAACCCTCGGTTCTTAATGCAAAGACCGAGGGAAACGTAAAAATACATTTTTTAAATTAATGTTTGATTTATTTAATAAATGTTTATGTAATCCTCGGTAACAAATTAAGGGAAAGTCCCAGTTACTGTCTTTGGTATTAATAGCCTTTATTAATAATATCATAATGATTATTTATTTCAATAAATCTGTTTAAACTTCAACATCATCATTGCGTTTCATAATGTCCATATCAGTTTCATTTGGTGGGTAAACTCCATCATTTTGTCGTTTTTTGTACCATTCAAATTGACCTTCAAAAGGATGCAACCTTCTAACTTCTTGACTTAATTCTAAATAAATATCATCACTCATTTTATTTCAATTATATTTAAAGAATTTTCTGCCTGATTGGAAATCTCCTAGTTCTTTAACCATTCCTAATGAATTCATTCCATCAACTACATGTTTTCCCATGAAACTTCCAAAACGAATTTCACGGTTTCTGTTTCTTGCTCCAATTAATCCTAATAAAACAAAGAATACACCAAATGCTAATAAAATTCCTGCTTGTTGCATAATGTATAAAGTATCAGTTGTATTAAATCCGTGTTCTCCGACTCCATATACAATTGCACCAAGTCCATGTAGAACATAAGTAAACTCAGCTACAAAACTAATTTTGTGAAAGAATTCAAATTGCATAAATGAAGGAAATGTTCCTCAACCAGAAGATATGTTAATAACTAAATAAATAATAATTAAAACTTTTGATACTGTTTCGTCTTTAATTAAGAACCACAGTCCCTGAATTGTTAATACAAAGATTAAATCAACAAATAATAACCAAACCCACACTGAAAACATTGCAGCTGATCCAATTGCGATTCATCCTGTAAATGATAAGGCAATTGTTAATGCACTAACTTGTAAGATACCGGTTGTTAACATTAATAAAGTTTTAGATGTATATCATTTACCTGTTTTAAGTTTTTTAGTTCTTCTTGCTCTATCATAAATAAATGTTTGCATGAATGTTCCAACAAATAAACCAATTAGAATAAAGAATTCACCAATTCCAATTCCATAGATTCCATTTTTTAAACCTGCGATTTCAATATTTACAACTTTAAATTTATCAAATAATTTATGTTGAATTTGATCTAATATTTTGCTTGTTGCTGTGTTTAAGAACGCAAATTGACTTGCAAAGTTATTTGCTTGTGCAAACTTGTCCATATTAGCTGTAAATTCTGCTATTGTTACTGCATTTCTATTTAAAGTGTTAGTGTTTGAAGCAAAAACTTCGTATGGTTTAATTGCTTTTAAATCAATTCCTGTTTTTTCAATTAATAATGAATTTATTTTTGGTAAATAAGTTTTAAAACTAAATTTTAAATTATCAACTGGACTATTATTTATTCCTGTGATTAATAATTTTATTACTAGTTCTACTTTTTTGTCTAATCCTAACTTATCAATGTTATCAATGTTAATTCACATTACTTGATCATCAGTAAATGGATCAATTCCATGCATGATGTCATAGAAGTATTTATTTATAATGTGAGAGTTATCATTTAAAACAGCAAGATATCCACTTAGTTTAGAACTTGATAAATCAATGTTTAATAATTTTGCAATTGTTTGTAATTTTGGGTCTTGTAAAATATTAGCAATTGTATTTGTCAATATTCCATTAGTATTTTTAGCTGCATCATTTGTTTTAGTAACTTCTGCACTTACATCACCAAAAATTCTATTTGCTGAACTGATTTGTTTATCAGTACTTGTATTTTTAGCATCACTAACAACATATTGTTTTCCAGCTTCAATTGTAATACTTGAATTGTCAATAAACCCTAATCTTTGAGATCTATTTACAATTTCATTTTTAGTTGGTGTATATGTAACTTGTTTATAAAAGTTTTTATAAATTATATTTGATATCGCTGAAGGGATATTTTCACCTAAGAATTTTTCAATACCTTTAACAATTAATGCTGACTTCATTTCCATCATACTGTTTAAGTAGTAACCAAAAATAAAGTTTCTTTCAAATGTTGTTCAGATGTTAATGTTAGCTTTTTGAGATTGAGGTAAAGAGTTTTTGTTAAAAATTGATCCTACTTGTTTAATTAAGTATTCCCCAAACCCTTCATCAATTTTTGCTTGAACATAATATTTTTTACCTTTTCATTGTTTTTCAATTTCACTTTCATATGAAATGTATCGAATATTTGAAAAAGCCATATCTTCTTTTAATTCTGGAGATGAAAATACATAATCTTCATCTTTAATGTTTTCATCAGTCTTTGGATTTAAAACTGATTTAATGACATCTCAGACATTAAACTTAAAAATATGATTTGCAATGTCTTCTTGTGAAGATATTGTCATAGTACCAGCATTAGTATATAAAGTTTGATTTTGTTGTTCATACGCAATTTGAATTGCTTGATCCTTACTAATTGATGAATCTACTGATTTATAATTTTTATCAGTTAAAACTCCAATTTTAAAGTCAAAATTTTCCATATCATTATTTTTATATACTCAGACTGTTTTGTCTTCGTTTAAAATAGCAACAGGTGCCTTTCCTAAATTGATTGTTGGGTTTCAGAAAGCTATTAAACATGTAACCCCATACAGAATAGGTATTAAAGCAATACCTATGAATTTAGAAATCCTTTTCACTGAAGACAGAACTCGAGACGTAAACTCATCTCGAAAACCTTTGATAATTCCTATCATATGTCTCCTTATATTAAATGAACTTTACTTAGTTCATATATATAACATAACATTTAAATAAAAAAATAACTAATAAGTTATTTAATTTTTATATTATTAAATTTAAAAATACCAAATAAGTAAACTAAGAATGCAATAACAACCATTAAAATTGGTTTTCAAAGAATTGAGAATGTACTTGCTCCTGTTTGTTGATGAGGTATGATAACCATTAAGTATACTGAACCTACAAAAGTTAATACACATGTTACTAAACTTAATATCATTAATACTCAGAATGTTTTATTTCCATAAATTCTTTTATACGTTGGATCTTTTAATCTAAGTTTAATAATTGAAGAATTTAATAAAATTTTTAAAGCACTAGTTGCTAATGCAAATGATGATATTATTTCAGAAATAGAACTAAATAATATATAGAAAATTGCTACACAAGCTAGCAATCCAATTGCCATATAAGGTTGATTTGTTTTTTTATGAACTTTTCCAAATATTGAATGCACATTTCCTGTTTCAGATAATTTGTGAATTAGTCGTGATTGGAAAAATAACAATGAGTTAACTGAACCAATGAATAAGAAAATTGCAAATATATTAAAAGTAAGTACTGCTCATTTATGTTGTGCAAAAATTGATGAAGTTGTTCCATTTGGAACAATTCAGATTCCTTCTTCATTTGGTGTTGCTAAAGATAACAAAGCAATACCATAACAAACATAAATAACTAAAACTATCAATACAGCACTTATTATAACTCAAGGAACTATTTTTTTTGGATTCTCAATTTCCTCAGTTATGTATGTAGGAAACTCATGTCCAGAATATGCAAATCCTGTGTATGTAATCGCAGGAATTAACATTGCAGAAGATATATAAGCATGACCTAATTCTTTATTTATTGCTGAATTTGAAAGTAATCCATCTTTTGAACCATACATAATTGGTAAAACAAAAACTAATATAATTGGTAATGTTTTAACAAATAAAAAAAATATCTGAGTATATTTACTACTATTTTTAACCATTATTTGAATTCCAGCAAGGAACAATAATATAAATAGAGCTAAAGCTTTTTGTAAAGTTTCAACAGCAATTTCTTTTGAATCTAATTCTAATATTTGTGTAATCATTGAGCTCATTGCTGAACAGCAACTAGATAAAGAAGTTGCAGAAACAAAAAGAATTAAAACTCAACCAAATCAAAAAGCTAAAATTCTTCAATTACACTTTCTAATTCAACTGTATCCACTACCACTTTGCTCATACCCAATTGATGGCTCAATAATGATAAAAGCATCTGGTAAAACAATTAATGCACCAAAGATTCATGCTAGTATCATTAATAATGGGTTGGCTTGTGCTAGACCAAAAACCATGTTGAATGAAATGATTATACTTGATCCAACTATTCCAGCTAAAGTTGATGCTAAAACAGTTCAAAAGCCATATTTTTTATTAAGTTTCATATTTTTCCCTCTTTCTTGCAAAATCTAATGTTCTTTGAACATATTCTTCATTGTAATCAGAAATTGTGTTTACATGCTCTGATCCAATTGGTGTTCAAATCTGACTAATTTTTTCACTTTCAAATTTTATTTTTTTTAAAAACATAGATTTACTCATCTCATACGGAATAAAAGTATCTCCTTTGGCGTGAATAAATAATATTGGTGTCTGTTTTGCCTTATTCATATTAACTTCAAGATTATATTTATTTTGTGGTGTTTTTGTTTCTTTACTAAATTTATAAGTAAACAAGAAACCTATTTTTCATCAAGGCATATGATATAAGTTATTTTCTATATAGTATCTGTATTGTAATTTAACGCTGTTAAAACCACAATCAGCAACCACCCAATTAATATAATTTTTATGTTCACCAATTTGTGAATATAAAATACTTGTTGAGGCCCCCATACTATTTCCAATTAAACCAATTGAATCAGCATTTTCATTATATTTTAAGTGTTTTATACTTAAATCTATCATTTTAATAGACGAATAACCTATATCTGTTTTTTCACCATAGCTTAAACCATGAGCAAATCCATCAAAAGTTAAAACATTATAGCCTTGTTTTCAATAATGATGAACTAATCTTAACGCTAAATATTTATTTTCTGTTCAACCATGTAGGCCGATTACTCACTTATTTGAATTATTATTTCTTGCAACTAAACAACTTATATTTCCATGCTCATTTTTTAATACTAATTCTTTTATGTTTTCATTTGTAAAAGTATCTTTAATATATGATAATTTCTTATTTTTTAAATCATCATAATATAAATCTAATGAATTAAATTCTATTCCTTCTTTTGTAAAACCATCGCGATAATAGTTGTAACAAAACTTTCTATAATCTAAATAATGTGACTTTGACATTTTAAGAATTTTATTAAATTGAATTACTGATAAAAAAATAGTTTTTAATGAATATTTATATTTTTTTATTATTTTCAAACTACACCTCTTTTTTATAATTAAAGTAATTATACATAAAAAATAATAATATTTTTTTTTAAAATACTATTATTTTTTGGAAATTTATTTTGAGCTTATTATCATTTTAATATGATCAATTCCGTCATCATCAAAAACTTCAGAGTATTCAGTAAAACCAAATTTCTTATAAAAATCTAGAAGCCTGTATTGAGCGCTTATTTGAATATCTTTTTTAAGTTTATTTTCATCAAGTCAAGCAATTACGCTTTTTAACAATTCAATACCATATTTTTAGCTTCTAAACTTTTTTGTAGTTAAAACTCTACCAAAAGTTAACGTTTTATCATCGATATCAAAAATTCTTAAATAACCAATCAAATCATCCTGTTCATTTCGCATCATTACATGAGTAGCAATTAAATCCTTATCATCAATATCACATGCTAATCATTCTTGTTCTACTACAAATACTTCACTTCTATTTTTAAATATTTCTCATATTTCTTTATTTGATAAATCATTAAATTTTTTAAATTCTATTTTCATAGTGATTCCTTTACCCTTATTAATAAATAGAATAACAAAAAAACAGCTTTCGCTGTTTTATTAGTTAATTTCTACTTTAATACCTGGGCCCATTGTTGTTGAGATTGTAATGTTAATGATGTAATCACCTTTAACAGTTTGAGGTTTAACTCTTCTCATTTCATTTAGGATTGTAGTAAAGTTTTCTTTTAATTGTTCGGCAGTAAATGAAGCTTTTCCAATAATTGTATGGATGTTTCCTTCTTTATCTGCACGGTATTCAATTTTACCTTTTTTAATTTCGTCAATTGCTTTAGCAACGTCCATTGTAACTGTTCCAGTTTTTGGGTTAGGCATTAATCCTTTTGGCCCTAAAACTTTTCCGATTGCTCCTAATTTAGCCATCATTTCTGGTGTAGCAACAATTACATCAAATTCAAATCAGTTTTCTTTTTGAATTTTTGCAATTAATTCTTCTCCACCAACAAAGTCAGCACCTGCATCTTGAGCTTCTTTAACTTTTGTATTTGTTAAAACTAAAACTTTTTGAGTTTTACCTGTTCCAGCTGGTAATACTAATGCTCCACGAATTTGTTGATCTGCTTTTCTTGGGTCAATATTTAAGTTGAATGATAATTCAACTGTTGAATCAAATTTAGTTGTTGAAGTTTCTTTTGCTAATTTAATTGCTTCGTCAAGTGCGTAAACTCTTTGTTTGTCTACTAAACCTTTAACGCTTTTCATTCTTTTTGAAATTTTAGCCATTATTTAGTTTCCTCCATACCAGTTATTTTGATTCCCATGTTTTTTGCTGTACCTGCAATAATTTTCATTGCTGCTTCAACATCATTTGCATTTAAATCAATTAATTTGTACTCAGCAATTTCTCTAACTTTATCAGCTGAAATAGTAGCAACTGTTTGAGTTTTTGCATTACTTGCACCTTTTTCGATTCCTGCTGCTTTTTTTAATAAAATAGCTGCTGGTGTTGTTTTTAGTATAAAGTCAAATGATTTGTCATCATAAGCTGTAATAACTACAGGAACAACGTCTCCTGAACGATCTTTAGTAGCATCGTTAAATTGTTTTGTAAATTCAGGCATGTTAATACCTAATGAAGCTAATTCTGCTCCAGGTTTAGCTTGCATCGCCATAAACTCTAATTTGGCAATACGTGTAATTCTTTTAGCCACGGGCTTATTCCTCCTAATTTCTTTTAGTCGGCTGCTTTTACTCGCTGTGGTCCATATGAAGTATTAGAACTTCTCCCACAATAAAAATCAGTCACTTTTAATTATACCTTTTTTAAAGTTTGATTCAATAACAAATAACAGTTAATTATCTATTTTCATGATATTAGCTATATCTTTGTCATAATTTCTTCTTAATTCTGAATAAACATGCTTTAAATAAACATCTTTTTCAACATCAAGTTTTTTAATTTCAGATAGCTCATTTATTAAATACGTACTGTCATTAGTTAAATTATATAAATGTCAATTTTTCAATTTATCGTTTGATTTATTAATAATTTCAATCATTATTTTTAAAATATCAGCATTGCATTTGTGATTGAAAACGGTTAATTCTAAAATCAGTTTTGTATTAATTTCACTAATTGAATTTATATAAAATTCGCTCTTATTTAAATCAATAAAATCAGTTACTTCCATTAAAGGTATTTTATTAAATTTGTTTTTAGGAAAAGTATAAATTATTTGATTTAACTTATTAGCTTTTCAATCAAATTCATTTCCCTTTAATGTTGAAATAGATTTAAATTTTTTATTTTCATAATCAAAGTTTTCATTCAATACTAAGAAGTTATTAACATTTTCAATTCTTAAATTATTTTTACAAATCTCTGGTTTAAATGTTTCAATAAATTTAGTGTCAATATTTTTAACTTCTGAAAATGTTAATGTATGTTTGAAATAGTGAGTAAACATTAAGTCTAAAAAGGTTGTAGTAAAATGTTGAGCATTAATAATTTCATTAAAGAAAAAGATATCACTTATTAATTCGATTTTGTTTGCTTTCAAATTTCAATAAATATTAACATCAAGCATAAAGTACTTATGATCAATCTTGTCTTTTGGCACTTTACTAATTTTATATTTGAGAGCTCTATTTCAATTTGCTGATGAATATGAATTAGCAATAATAGATGCAGGAATTGAATCATAACTTGCATCACCAATATAATAATTATTATTATTACTAATACCAATTTCTATTAAGATGCTTTTTGTAAATAAATAAAACATTTGACTTCTCCTTTTTTACTTTGTAATTTTAACAAAAAAAAGATTTGCTAAGCAAATCTCTTTTTAATAAATTATTTTTTTAATAATCAGTTTGTGATTTGTAATGCTAAAGGTTTTTTACCCATTAAACATCATACGATAATAAATATGATACCTACAAATGAGATACATAATAATACATAGATTAATCCGTAAAGTAACGCAGCACCTTTACCATCAGCTTGAGGAGTTTTGAAAATCATTTGTCCTACTAGAGGTAAACCTAAAATTCATAATACTAATGGTAAAATTCCAACAGTAAACCCATTTAAGAAACCGTTAATGATAGTTGATAATGCTCTTTTAATAATGTTCATTTTATTATTTCCTTTCTCTATTTCAAATAAAATTATACAACATTAGATTGAAAATATAAATTTAAGGGTACTTAGAACTTACCTTGAGCTAAACTTGCATTTCCTCCACCTTTTGGTAATATAGGTAATACTTTAAAAATTTCTATTGCTGAATATTTTGCTTGTAAATTTTCACTAACACCAACAACAACAAAGTTTCCTTCTGCATTCTCTGAAGTTAATGTAATAATCACTTCATCAAATTTATTTTTATAATCATCAACTAAAGTTTTCATATCTTTAATATTTAAACCATCTACTTTTTCTTCAATCACTAAAACACCTTCAGCATTTGGTTTTGGTTCAAATGATTTAAATTTTTCTAGTTTTTGAGTAGTTAATAATTCTTCAACTTTTCTTTCATGATTTTTCATTGATGCTGTTAAATTATCTAAAATTGCTTTTAATTCTAAAATTGTAGCTTTTGAAATATCTTTATTATTTGATTGTTTAATCAACTCTTCAATTTTTTCATCACTTGCAAAAGTTTTTGTACTTTCATATTTATGATTAATATCTTTAATTTGTTTTAAAAGCTTGTTAATTTCTGTATTTAAATATTCATTAATTGCTTGTTTTGAAGTTACACATTTAATTCTATAAACTCCACTACCTTTTGATTCTAAACCAGTAATCGTAAAATCTTCAATATCAATTGTGTTATCAACGTGTGTTCCCCCACAAAGTTCACTTGAGAAATCACTAAACTTAACAACTCTTACAATATCATCATATTTTTCTGTAAAGAACGCTAATGCATGATATTTGTTAATTGCATCTTGCATTGAACAAAAGTGCACTTCTCTTGCAATTTTTTCATTAATTTTTTTAACAACTAATTCTTCAGCTTCTAATAACTCTTCAGGTTTAATTGATTCATTATATGTAAAGTCCATACGTAATCCAAATTCATCATTATATGATCCTGATTGCATTACTGTTTCACCTAATACTACTCTTAGTGCAGAGTGAATCAAGTGAGTTCCTGAGTGATTTTTCATTGTATATGTTCTTTTGTGTTCATTAACAAAAGCATCTACTGTATCACCAATTTTAATTGACCCATCTAATTGAATCTTATGAATATGTTGATGATTTGGTCCTTGTTGTGTATCAATTACATCAGCTCTCATTGCATTATTTACTAAATAACCAGTATCCGCGGCTTGTCCACCTTTTTCAGCGTAGAATGGAGTTTTATCTAAGATTACATAAACTTCAGTATCTGCAGCTTCAGTTAAAATTTCTTCATCAGTAAAAATGTAAACAATTTTAGCTTGTTCATGTTGTGTTTTTTCTCAACCAGTAAATTCTGATTCAACATTAATTTTTGTAAAAATTTCATTTTGTTTATCTCAAGCTTTTAAATCTTTTCTTGCATTACGCGCTTGTTCTTTAGCCTGTTCAAATAATTTATTAAATTCTTCAATATCAACTTTAACATTTCTATCTTCAGCGATTTCAATTGTTTGTTCAATTGGAAATCCGTATGATTCAAATAATAATAACGCATTTTTACCTGTAACTTTTTTATCAGTTTGAATCATCTTATTTAATGCTTCATATCCTTTTGATAAAGTTTTTAAGAATTTTACTTCTTCATTTAGAATTGTTATTTCAATTAAGTTTTGTTTTTCAATTAAATATGGATAAAAGTCTTTCATTGCATCAATAACTTTAATTACTAATGTACTTAAGAATGGACCATTAATTCCTAATTCCATCCCTTTCATTAACGCACGACGAATTAAACGACGAATAATATATCCTCTATCTTTATTACCAGGGAATACACCATCAGCAATGGCAAAACTTGTTGCTCTTATATGATCTGCAATTACTTTAAATGCAGTATTAATTTTTGTTTGAGTTTTATCTTCATTAAAATAATTACCCATTGAGTATTTATATTTTGAATCACATATTTTTTCAATTTGTTCAATAGTTGGTCAAAATATATCAGTTTCAAAGTTAGTTGGTGTATCTTGAAAAATTGATGCAATTCTTTCTAAACCAGCACCAGTATCTATATTTTTTCTTGGTAATTCTGAATAGTTATCAAATCCATCATTGTTAAATTGTGAAAATACAATGTTTCAAATTTCAATATAACGATCATTTTCAATATCTTCAGCTAATAATCTTGGTCCATTATTTTCTTTATCTCATTTTTCACCACGGTCAAAAAAGATTTCAGTATTTGGTCCACATGGTCCTTGTCCTACATCTCAAAAGTTTGTGTCTCTTAATAATCTAAAAATATGATCTGGTTTAATTCCAATATCATTTATTCAATATTCATATGCATCAACGTCTTTATCAAAAACAGTTATGTAAAGTTTTTCAGATGGAATTGCAAATCATTTATCACTTGTAAGTAATTCTCATGCAAATGCAATTGCTTCTTTTTTAAAATAGTCTCCAATTGAAAAGTTTCCTAACATTTCAAACATTGTATGGTGTCTTGCAGTTACTCCAACGTTTTCAATGTCATTTGTTCTAATTGCTTTTTGTGAATTGGTTAATCTTGGTGATGGAGGTCTTTTTCTTCCATCAAAATATGGTTTAAGTGTAGCAACTCCTGAATTAATTCATAATAGTGATGGATCATCAACAGGAATTAAGCTAACAGTTTCTAAAAAATGGTGATCTTTTTTTTCAAAAAAATCTAGTCACATTTTTCTAATTTCATTTGTGGTTAATTTTTTCATTTTGAATATCAGTCCTTTAGTTTTAATTATAACCTTTAAGAAAATTAAAGAGAAAAGATTTTTGCTTAATTTTTGATAAAATATATATATGACTACTTATTCTGGAAGGGAAAGTAAAAATATGCAATTAAAAGACAAAAATCAAAAAAGATTAATATTAATAGATTTAGATGGAACAACTCTTAAAGATGATCATTTATCAATCAATCCAATTACCAAAAATGCATTACAAGATGCAGTTAAAGATGGGCATATTGTATGTATTTGTACAGGGCGCTCTTTAAAAGACACATTACATATTTATAATGAATTAGAATTAGACACATTACTTGTAACATTGGATGGTGGTCACATTTCTGATCCTGTTCATAAAAATTTCAAAAGACTTGTTTTACCAATCAGTAAAGAAGTTATGAATGGTATTTTATCTCACAAAATTCTGAAAAATAGAATAGAAAACATCATTGTTGAATACTACCAATCAAATATGATTCAAAATGGAGCTGATAATTTCTTTGTTGTTGACGCTAATGCTGAAAAACCAGCAGAAGGAAACATTTTAACTGATTGAAATGGTCCATGTAGCAATATTGTAGTTAAGTTAAACACAAACTTAGACTTTTATAATGTTGTTGATACATTAAATGAAGAATTTGGTAATGCTGTTTCTGTAAAGTCAAATCTTATTTATGGAGTTGAAAACATCGGAGAAAAACCAATCATCATTATTACAAATAAATTTGTAAATAAAGGATTTGCTGCTGAAATGGTTGCTCAATACTATAACAAAAACATTAAAGACGTAATTGCTTTTGGTGATCAAATGAATGATTTTGAAATGTTAAAAACAGTTGGTTATGGTGTTGCACTAACTAGTGGGAATCCAAAACTAAAAGAAGTTGCTTGAAAAATCACTGATCTATCAAATGAAGATGGTGGTCTTGGTGATACATTAAATAAAATATTAAAATAATCTATTTTTAATTCTGATGTAGTTATATTTTAAACAAGAATTACATAAGTTCCATATGATGTATGGATAAATGCATTTGAAAATGAATTTTCCGCATTAATGAATTGTTCTCCTAAAATTTGTATGTAGTAATGTCCATTTTCATAATATCATGTCTGACCAATAGCAAATTACATTTCAATTCTTGCTAAAAAGTCATTATCTTTTTGATGATAATAAACTGTAACATTATCTTTAAAGTCTTGGTTATAATCAGTGATTTTAATATTATTTGAAACATCAAATTTCAATTGGAATGCCGTTTGGTTAAACACATAAACGTATGTATCATTCCTCATGTTACAAAACTATCTGATAATGGCATTCTATATGATGCTTCTGTTAATTTTCTAGTTCCAACATCAAGAGTTAGAATTTTTCCACTAAATATTGGGCTATTTGTTCCTGGTTCAGCTGCTTGAGACATTGTCATTTAAGTGACCTCTGAGTGATCATTGTTTTAATAGAATTTTTTGAGTGCATAACACTTCCCACGTAAAGGGTGAGTAGAACATGATGCAATAGAAATCTGAAATTCTAGAAATAACAACGCTTATACAAGTTTTAAATAAATCAGGAATTAAACTTATTCAATTTGAAAGATTGGGGATAACTAATCAAAAAGAAACTGTTGTTGTTTGAAATAAAGAATCTGGTTTACCAATTTATAATGCAATTGTCTAACAAGATTAAAGAACTGCAGATTATTGTGAAAAAATTAGTCGAAAAGATTTGAACTTAATTAGAGATAAAACTCGTTTAATAATGAATCCCTACTCTACTTTACAGGATCAAAGGTTAAATGAATCTTAAATAATGTAAAAGGTGTAAGAGATTTAGCCAAGCAAAACAAATTAATGTTTGGAATAATTAATACATGGTTAATCTATCGTTTAACTGGTGGGAAATCTTTGTCACAGATCACACAAATGTACAAAGAACTTTTTTCTACAATATTCATACAAGTGATTGAGATGATGAATTACTTAAATTATTTTATGTTCCAAGAAACATGTTACCTTCAATAAAATCTTGTTCTGAAGTTTATGGTAAAACTTTTAAAGGGTTACTTTCAAAAAATGATGAAACACAATTTAAAATCTGCTCATCAATTGGAGATCAGCAATCTGCTTTATTTGAACAATTGTGTTTAAATCCAGGTTAAACAAAAATTACTTATGTTACTGGTTGTTTTATTCTAATGAATACTGGAACTAAAAAAATATGTCTACACATGTATTATTAACAATAATTGGAGTCAGCATTGTAGATAAGATAACATATGCATTAGAAGATTCTGTAATGGTTGCTGGAGCTGCTTTTAAATGATTAACAGATAATCTAAGAATTGTTTACAATGCAATTGAGACTGAGTGATATGCTGGTCAAGCAAATGATGATCAAAGAGTTTATGTTGTTCCTTATTTCACAGGGTTAGGTTCACCTTATTGAGATTCATATTCATGTGGTGCAATTTTTGGATTAGATAGAGGTACAAAAAGAGTACATATTGTTAGAGCAACTTTAGAAGCGATTGCATATCAAGCAAATGATGTTGTAAGTGCTATGCAAAAAGATATTAAAGCTGCATTATCAGAAATCAAAGTTGATGGTGGTGCAAGTAATAATAAATTTATGATACAGTTCAAAACTGATATTAGTAGATCAAAAGTAATTAAACCTACAAACTTTGAAACTACAGCAATGGTAGCAGCTTATTTAGGTGGACTAGCAATTGAATATTGAAAAACAGTTGAAGAAATTAAGGGAAATTACAAAGTTATTTTGAATTAAGAAGTCAAATTAGTAAAGAAGATGCAGACAAACTAATAAGAGGATGAAATAGTGCTGTTCAAAGAACATTTGGATGAGTAAAATAAATTGAATAAAAAAAATAAGCTTGATTTAAGTTTATTTTTCTTTTTTATGCAGTTGTGATTGGTTGTTGAACGGGGGTTATTTTTTTATCTTTTGCATTTACAAAAAAAACTGTTGCAACAATAAATAAATACACAAGATATTAATCCAACAAATAATAATGTACAAATTGCTAAAACCATGTGTGCTTGTTCTTCTTTAGTACCAACTTGTTTATAAGCTTTACGCGCCATTAATGTTATTGGTAATATTCAAGCAAGTGAAATTAAACAGAATACTAACACTAGTACTCTAACTAATGCTGCATTTTTAGTTTCTTTTGCTGCTACTATCGCAACTGATCGATAAATTAATGCAAATAGTGCTAAAAATGACATCCCTATTATATTTAAAATAATACCAATTATATATAATGTTTTTTGTTTCCATATTTTCATCCTTTCCTAAAATAAGTCAATGATAACAAAAAAAATACCAAAAAGGTAATTTTCTATTTTTCAATTAATAAAGATTATTGAACTGAGATAACAGTTCCGGCACCAATAGTTCTTCCACCTTCACGGATTGAGAATTTTGTTCCATCTTCAACAGCAATTGGTTTAATTAATTCAATTGTCATTTCAACGTTATCTCCAGGCATAACCATGTCTGTACCAGCTGGTAAAGTTACTTCTCCAGTAACATCAGTTGTACGGAAGTAGAATTGAGGACGGTATTTGTTAAAGAATGGTTTATGACGTCCACCTTCTTCAGTAGTTAATGCATAAACTGAAGCTTGTAATTTAGTATGAGGTTTAATAGTTCCAGGTTTAGCTAAAACTTGTCCACGTTCAATACCATCTCTGTCAACACCACGTAATAATGCTCCTACGTTGTCTCCAGCTTCAGCAAAGTCTAATAATTTTCTGAACATTTCTAATCCAGTAACAACACATTTGTGTGCTGCTTCAACTAATCCAACGATTTCAACTTCTTCGTTAACTTTAATTGTTCCACGTTCAACACGTCCTGTAGCAACAGTTCCACGTCCTGTAATTGTGAAAACATCTTCAACAGGCATTAAGAATGTTTTATCTGAATCACGAGTTGGAGTTGGAATGTATTCATCAACTGCGTTCATTAATTCTTCAATAGCTGAAACTCATTTTGCGTCTCCGTTTAATGCTCCTAAAGCTGATCCACGAATAACTGGTGCTCCGTCTCCATCGAAGTCGTAAGTAGATAATAAATCTCTAACTTCCATTTCAACTAAGTCGATCATTTCTTCGTCATCAACCATGTCACATTTGTTTAAGAAAACAACAATTTTTGGAACTCCAACTTGTCTTGATAATAAGATGTGTTCACGTGTCTGAGGCATTGGTCCATCAGTTGCAGCAACAACTAAGATAGCTCCATCCATTTGAGCAGCACCAGTAATCATGTTTTTAACATAATCGGCGTGTCCTGGACAGTCTACGTGTGCGTAGTGTCTTTTATCTGTTTTATATTCAACGTGTGAAGTATTAATTGTAATTCCACGTTCTCTTTCTTCTGGAGCGTTATCGATATTTGCGTAATCTTTAAATTCTGCTCCACCTTTATCTGCTAAAACTTTAGTAATAGCAGCAGTTAATGTAGTTTTACCGTGGTCAACGTGTCCAATAGTACCAATGTTAACGTGAGGTAAACTACGATCAAAAGCTTCTTTTGCCATTTTTGTATTTCTCCTTTATATAAATATAGCGATATTAGATTTACTTTCTAGTATCTTTACCGCCCCCGTAGGGGCGTTTTATTCTTTTAATTAAGAATATTTTAACTTTTTAGTTAGATAAGTTCAATTATAATGTAATTACTTACCTGATTTTTTGATAATTTCTTCTGCAATAGATCTAGGTGCTTCAGCATAATGACTGAAAATCATTGTATAGTTTCCACGTCCTTGTGTGAACGATCTTAATTCTGTTGCATATCCAAACATTTCTGTTAGAGGAACTTTTGATTTAATTGTTTGTGCGTTTCCTCTTTGTTCTGATCCTTCAATTAATCCACGTTTTGATGAAATGTTACCCATTACATCTCCATAGTATTCATCTGGAACAGTTACTTCAACGTTCATGATTGGTTCTAAAATAACTGGGTTCATTTTTTTACATGCTTCTTTTAAAGCAAATGATGCTGCAATTTTATAAGCCATTTCGTTTGAGTCAACGTCGTGCATTGATCCATCAACAATTGTTGCTTTAACATCGATCATTGGGTATCCAGCAACTACTCCGTTTTGTAATGCGTTTTCTAATCCAACACGTGAAGCGTTGATGTATTCTTTAGAAACACGTCCTCCAGTAATTTTGTCAACTCATTCAAATCCTTT
Organism: Mesoplasma melaleucae; assembly: GCF_002804105.1. Taxonomy (NCBI): domain Bacteria; kingdom Bacillati; phylum Mycoplasmatota; class Mollicutes; order Entomoplasmatales; family Entomoplasmataceae; genus Mesoplasma; species Mesoplasma melaleucae. The sequence goes on from NZ_CP024964.1 coordinate 778,922, forward strand.
GTCTGCGTTAGGTTCGAATTCAATAACAACGTGACCATATGATCCACGCCCTCCTGATTGTTTAACATATTTACCTTCAGCTTTTGCAGGTAATTTAATTGTTTCACGGTATGACACTTGAGGTGCTCCAACGTTTGTTTCAACTTTGAATTCACGTTTCATACGGTCAACAATAATATCTAAGTGTAATTCACCCATACCAGCAATAATTGTTTGTCCAGTTTCTTCATCAGTATATGTTCTGAAAGTTGGATCTTCTTCTGCTAATTTTGATAATGCTAATCCCATTTTTTCTTGGTCAGCTTTTGTTTTTGGTTCTAAAGCTAATTGAATAACTGGTTCTGGAAAAACCATTGATTCTAAAATGATTTCATGTTTTTCATCTACTAAAGTATCACCTGTTGTTGTATTTTTTAATCCAACAGCAGCTGCGATATCTCCAGCATAAACTTCTTCGATTTCGTTACGGTTGTTTGCGTGCATTTGTAAAATACGTCCTACACGTTCTTTTTCACCTTTTGTTGAGTTTAATACATAACTTCCTTTTGTAAGGATACCTGAGTAAACTCTAAAGAAAGTTAATTTACCAACAAATGGGTCACTCATAACTTTGAAAGCTAAAGCTGAGAATGGTTCTTTATCATCTGCATGTCTTTCTGCTTCTTCACCGTTTGGTAAAATCCCTTTAATTGAAGGAACATCTAATGGTGATGGTAAGTAATCAACAACTGCATCTAATAATAATTTAACACCTTTGTTTTTGAAAGCTGATCCAGCTAATACTGGAAAGAATTCTGCACCAATAACCCCTTTACGGATTGCTTGTTTTAATTCAGAAATAGTGATTTCTTCACCATCTAAGAATTTCATCATTAATTTTTCATCATATTCAATAGCAGCTTCAATTAATTCACTTCTTAAAGTTTCTGCTTGATCTTTTAAATCTGCAGGAATTTCAATTTCTTTAGCAATTTCTTCAGCTTTTCCATCAAATTCGTAGGCTTTCATTTCAACTAAATCAATTAGTCCTGTGAAGTTATCTTCAGCACCGATTGGTAATTGAATTGGAGCAGCTTTTGCTCCTAAACGGTCCCCGATTGATTTAACTGAGTACACAAAGTCTGCACCAGTTTTATCCATTTTGTTAACAAAAACAATACGAGGAACTCTATATGTAGTTGCTTGTCTTCAAACAGTTTCAGTTTGAGGTTCAACTCCTGATTGTCCATCAAGAACTGCAACAGCACCATCAAGTACACGTAATGAACGTTCAACTTCAACAGTGAAGTCCACGTGACCTGGAGTATCGATTATGTTAAAACGGTTATTTTTTCAGAATGCAGTAGTTGCAGCTGAAGTAATTGTAATACCACGTTCTTGTTCTTGTGCCATTCAGTCCATTTGTGAAGCTCCTTCATGAGTTTCACCAATTTTATGAATTTTACCTGTATGGAATAAAATACGTTCAGTTGTTGTAGTTTTACCTGCATCAATGTGAGCCATAATTCCAAGGTTACGAGTATTTTCTAAACTAAATTCTCTTGGCATAAATTTGCCTCCTATCTAAAATAAATAATTGTTGATCTTATCAACGGTAATGTGCGAATGCTTTATTTGCTTCTGCCATTTTGTGTGTATCTTCACGTTTTTTAACTGATCCACCCATGTTGTTTGATGCATCAATAATTTCATTTGCTAACTTAACAGTCATAACTTTTTCATTTCTTAATCTTGCATAGTTAATTAATCAACGTAAAGCTAAAGTAATTTGTCTTTCATCAGAAATTTCAACAGGAACTTGGTAGTTTGCTCCCCCAATACGACGAACTTTTAATTCTAAGTGTGGTTTTATGTTTTCTATTGCTTTGTTAAATACTTCAATTGGTTCTTCACCAGTTTTTTCTTTGATAATGTCAAATGCATCATAAATAATTGTTTGAGCTGTTCCTCTCTTACCATCTAACATAATTTTGTTGATTGCACGAGTAACTAATTTTGAGTTATAAATTGGATCTGCTAAAACATCTCTTTTTTCTGCTCTATTCTTACGCATAGTTTTGACTCCTTCCTTGTTATATATTTTTGTGATACTTATTTGTGGTTCATTTCACGGTTTTTCTAAAAATATTTAATGAACTATTTTTTAGGTCTTTTTGCCCCGTATAATGAACGAGATTGTTTACGATTGTTAACTGCTTGAGTATCTAATGTTCCACGAATAATATGGTAACGTACCCCTGGTAAGTCTTTTACACGACCCCCACGAATTAAAACAACTGAGTGTTCTTGTAAGTTGTGTCCTTCTCCTGGGATGTATGCATTAACTTCCATTCCGTTTGTTAATCTAACACGAGCGTATTTACGTAACGCAGAGTTGGGTTTTTTAGGTGTCATTGTAGCAACACGAGTACATACTCCTCTTTTTTGAGGTGCTGATGCTTTAGTTACTTTCTTTTTCAATGAGTTTACCCCTCTATTTAAAGCAGGAGCTTTTGTTTTTCAAGTTTTAGCTTTACGGTTTGTTTTAACTAATTGATTGATTGTTGGCATTGTATTTCCTCCTTTCACAATTCCGTGTGTATTGAACTCACATAAATAAATTATACATGTTATTGATAAAAAGTTCAAACTAATATCAACGAGTGTATAAATTTTAAATGATTTTTAATATTTCGATTAATGATTCAATAATTACTTTTTGTTTATTCAAATAATTTACAAGTTCTTTTACTTCTTTAAATGTAACTGCATAACGCAATAAATCTAATAATAAAGTTTGTTTTTCTACATTACTTAATGATGAAATATCTAGTTCGTTTGCTTGTTTTAAAAAACTTGTAAACTCATTTTCAGTAGTTAAAATATAATCTTTATTCTCACGATAAATTACAATAAATAACTTCTGAATATTTTCAACAATTTCTTGAGTTAATTGATTTTGATTTTTGTAATAAACTGAAAGTATTTTTTTAAAAAATGTATTTTCTAATAATAGCTTATCTAAAGTATTTGATAAAGCTATTAAATTATAATTTTGACATTTATTGATTAATAAAATAAGTTGATCTAACTGAGCAATATTTTCAATTCTTAGATTATTTAAACAAAAATGACTAACTTCTTGATTAAAAGCATATGAATCTAAAGTTTTAAATGCTTGAAAATTTTTGTTTATTTGAATATACATTAATTTTTCTAAATTCATATTTCTCCTTATAATAACGGTGCCATCACGTTATAAGCTTTAACAACCATTCTTTTTGCTCATGGTAAATCTTTATTTGGTACAAACTTATACTCTAATGAATATTTCATGTCAGAAATCATTTTTTTAGAGATTTCATAATTTGTTTTTTGAGATTTAATTAATGCCATAGTTTGTTGATCAGAGAACAATGCTCGATAATCTAAATTAGAACTACCTGTAAATGATATTGCGTTATCAAAGACATAAGATTTTTCATGAATAAAGGTATTGTGCATAGAATAAATTTTTACGCCATGTTCAAACATTTTTTTAGTTCAATGTTTTGAAACTTCTAATAATAAAAACTTATCTGATTTTCCTGGTAACAGAATTCTAACATCAAGTCCTGTTGAAGCAGCGTTACATAATGCATTTATAATTTCTGGTGGTGGTATAAAGTATGGTGATTTAAGTCAAATTCTATTTTGCGCTGAGTGAATTAAATTCAATAGCAATTCTAAACATATAGGACTTTGGTGATTAGGTCCATCAGAAACAATTTGAATAAAATCACTTGATACAACTCTGTTTCCTGTTTCAACACCAACTGTAGGTTCAAGTTTTTCAATTTTTTTATGTTTTTTACCAATATAGAAGTTTCAGTCTTTTTTAAAGATTAATTCAATTTCTTGAACTGCTTCTCCAACAAGTCTTATTGCTGCATCATTTCATAAACCAAAGTCACAGCTTTTACTAATATATTCATCAGCAAGATTAATTCCACCAATATAGCCAATTTTTCCATCTATTGATATATCTTTTCTATGATCTCGATAATTTGCATTTCATTTAACGAAAGGAAAATAAATTGGTGAATAAGCTAATAAGTTTGCACCTTCAGAAATTAATCTTTTTTTATTTTTTCTAAATCTTCCATAACATCCTAAAAAGTCATAAATAATATAAACTCTTATGCCTTCTTCCATTTTTCTGATTAAAAGTTCTGTTAGCTTTTCTAAAAATTCACCATCAGCAATAATATAACAATTAATTAAAATATAATCTTTTGCATTATTAATATCATTTAATAAATTCATAAAATAAGTATTTGCTGATTCTAAATATTGAATATCTGTATTAGAATAAATACTTTCTCTTTGTTTTTCATAAGTCATCATAAATGATCTTTTAAATTCAGGGTTTTCTTTTTCAATTAATTTTAAATTAAATTGAGTTTTATTTTGTAATACACTTACTGTGTCTTTATTATAAAGATAATTTGCGTTTCTTTTATATTTATAAACTCTTACTAAAAAGGCATAAGCAACAATTCCGAAGAATGGAATAAGTGATATAAAAAGTGCTCATCTTATTCTTGTTTCAATTCTTCTTTTTTTATTACAAAGCACTATTATTGCTCAGACAATTGAAGCTAAGTGAGTTATTGAAATAAAAAAGATGAAAGGTAATGGGTTAGAAATAAAATTATTTAGTGAAAGGTTAATTGCTACATATAAAATTGCACCAATACTATAAATCGCTATTAAAGAGGCAGTTGCAATAAAGGGTTTTTTCATAACTAAGCACCATCCTTAAATTTAAATGTACGACTATATTTAGTAAGTGATTTATTAATTTTTATAATTAAACCATTAAAATGAAAAGGACTTATCTCTTTTGTTGTTTCATTTAAAGTGTCGTTTAACTTAAGTTTAAAAAAGAAGTTGTTAAATGTTTCATTCTTTTTTTCCATGTCTGATTCAAAATATGTAACAACATACATTGATAGTAAATATCCATATTTATAAAACAGTTCTTTATTGTTATCACTAATTGTAGAAAACAAATAACCAATTTCTGTAAAATAAAAGTTTTTTCTTTTATCTAGTATTTCATCGTTAAAAGATGAAAAATCTTTGATGTCGTTAAAAATAATTTTTTCATAATTAATCTTTTCAAAAATATTATCTTCACTATGTGGCATTAAACTTTCAATTAATTTAATAATTTTTAAGTATTCTATTTTACTTTCTTTTGTTTCTTTAATTTCTAAACTTCTTTGCATTACATTAGAGTATAAAGTGATATATATGATTTCTAAAATATAAGATTTTTTATTTTTGCCCTCTAAATCAAGCAAATTTAAAAATATTCTTAAAATGATATTTTCTCTTGCAAATTTAACTAATCTTTTAGCTTCTCGTTTAGTCAAACCATGATCATAAAGTCACTTATTGATCTGTTTAGTGCGAGCCTTTAAAAAATGCTTATTTGCTTTAATTTCTTTTGTAACTTTAAACATAAAAACCCTTTTCAAAATTTAATTTAATTATATGCTAAGTACTGATACCTTGTTTTTGGACATTCAAAATAACTTTGAAATTCAAAACAATAACTTAAATTTATATTATCATTTTTTAAACAAAATACGCACAAAATAACTTTTTCTTTTTTAAAAAAGAGTTATTGGTATATTCTGTTATAAAACCTTATATAATCTTGTATAAAAAATAATTTAAACTATTCAATTATTTTGTTTCTTTTTAACTTAATTTCACTATTTTTATTTTTGTTGTATCAAATACATCAATCTTGAACATCTAATATGCAATCTTCAATGCAATTATATTTTTTTCAATCCGAATGAATTGTTCCCTTTTTTAAAAGTGAGTGAAAGTTTTCTATTACACTATTATCAGTACATAAATAATTGGCTCCCATAGATTGTGATATCTCATTTTTTTGCAGAAGGCAGGAAATTCGTTCAATTCATAAACTAACGCATGATCAGAGTGAATTATAGTATTTTTGATTTTATATCCATAATATTTATCAATGTTATTTCTTGAAAATTTCAATAGAAATAAATTTGTTACATACAGCAAAAGTAAGACTATAGAAACAGTTGCTAAACAAAATGCAATCATATTTACATTTCATGCAAACCTCTTTCTAAAATTATTATATATGTCATTAATAGCATAAATTGTGCCTATAAATATACCGTTTATGATATAAAATGGTATTAATAGTCAACTAATAATATTTGGTTTTATAATGCACTTTTTATAAATTTTATTTATCGTTTTCAGATTTTGTATTTCATTTTTTAAGATATGAATTTTATATTTTTTGAAATCATTTTTCATATTTATTAAATTTATAATTTTCAATATTATCATTGGTGTGATGATAGTTATCAAAATAATTGATATTTTAAAGAATCCTTTAGATAAAAATATTTCTACAATATCTTTGTTTAAATTTTTATTTATATAAGATATAAAGTTTTTTCAACTATAATTATCTAAAAATTTATTTAATATCGATAACAATGAGATTAATAATATTATCATTAAGAAAAATATCGAAAAGACACAAGTCAATTTATATTTTATAAATTCTTTTTTAATTTGTTCTGATATAGCAACTGTTTTAATTCTTTTTTATTTTTTTTGTATTCAACTTTATCTAATTTTAAAATTTTAATTTATGCATTATTGATTAAATCTTACAATGTTTTTGCTAAATATTGATTATATGCAATGTTTATAATAAGAAAAACAATAACTAATATGAATAAAATTGCAACATTAGTTATTAAGATTTTGAATAAGCCTGCAACAGAAACAGCATCTCCTGAAGATTTTTTTGCAAGTCATATTATGTATATTATTGCAAAGGAAAGTTGAGCAATTCCAATGATTGCAGAAAAAAATGTTTGCAATAACAAAACCCGAAGTGGTAACCGCTGTTGAAAAATCATCTGTAGATACATTTGCCGCATCCTTTAAAGTTTCGATTTCTGGTTTGATCAACAATAAGTTAATGGATGTTATAATTGCATAACAAATTGCAACGACTAAAATTGAAGCAAAAACTGATATTCAGTTCTTCAGCAACCCAGAGGGTTCTGCTTTAGCGCCGAACATCTTTTTAGTAAAATATGATAATGCTGGAACTAATATCGCAACAAGCAAAATGACTGCAATAGTTTGATAAATAATATTTAATGATCATTGTGTTCACGTATTTACATTTTCTGCCAATTTTATAGTATTTTTAAAATCTAAATTATTCATACATTTTTTTCTATATTTGTACAAGATTATATAATTTTGACTAAGTTTACTTTTTAAAGAAGTAGAATTTTTAAATTTAATTTTTGTTTTTGCTGGAATAATTTAAATTTATTTTTTATAGGATTAAATCATTCATGTTCTAGTTTTTTAATTAATAAGAGATTCCAAATTCATTAATATTTACTTTTTTAACATCGTTTAATGCATTAATTATTTCATTAAAAATATTATCAACTATTTCTTTTACTCATTTTTTACTCAAATTATGTTCTTGCACAATTAATTCAATTAATTCTTTTTTATTCATATTTTTCTTCTTTCGAATTTTTTTGACTTGAAACCTACAATATCTTTTAGTTTTGCAGTATAAAGCCGACTTCTAGGAGGCTAATTCCCATGATTCTTTTATATTTTCTTCAAGTTCTAAAGTTTCTTTTGATAAAGACAAGGAAGTAATTATAGTTCTTGAAGAATTATTTTTTGAAATATCAATTTCATTGCCGAGATAATTAATTCTTTTGTTCATTATAAAATTTCTTTTTCTATCATTTCTTTTTCAATTAATCTTAAAATTTTATTTGTCCTTCCATTTTCTGCCATTCAAGGTTCACTTTCGTTTACAGATTTCGCAATTGTAAGTCAATCTAGGATAGTGATTTTGAAATTAATTTTGCCAAGCATTTCTTTTAAGTTGTTTTTTGATAATATAGATTCTTTGCCTTCGTGATTGCGATTAAACAAGATACCTTTAACGTTATTTTTCCTTTCAATTTTAGAACAAGTTCATTCTTAATCATTGAACGAATCAATTGTTAATGTTGCCGAATTTAAACTACCATCACTAATTAAAATAATTGAATCAACAATTTTATAAACGATTGTGTTTAAATTTGTCATAGCAGAATGCAAATTGTAAAAAATATAATCAAAATTGCTAAAATTTTTTCTTTCGACACTTTTAATTTTGGTTCCATTTTTTAAAGTTAATATTTTATTCTGGATTTTTATCAGTTGGAAGAATTCAAATATTTTTTACTTCTGTTTCAATAATTTTTGGATTTTTATTATTAAAAATATTGAAACTTTCTCATTTTTTATTTGTGGTAAATTTAACTGTTAGACTTCTTTGACGATTGAAGTCTATTAACAGAATTTTTTTGCCTTTTTTGCTAAATAAACGGCAAAATTTGCTGTTATAAGTGTTTTTCCAACCCCGCCTTTATTGTTATTAATCAGATTTTTTTTGTAGCTAGTCATATTTTTTTAACCCCTTTTTTTAACCCCTTTCTTTTAAAAATTTATATAAGTTCAAATAATGTTATATAACCTTGTATATTTTTTTCTCAAAACAATAAATCACAAAAGAGAAACAAAAAAGACAATCACTTTTGTGATTGTCTGAATTAACATATTTAAATAAAGCAGTAAAAAATTTAAGGATTCGTTAAATATGTAATTAGTTTGTTTTCTTAAAATAATTATAACATATTTAATTTATTTTTTCTTTTATGATTTTCTAAAGAGCAAGTTGTTTATTTGGTGGAAAGCCTAAGATTTACAATTTCCAGTAGAAATTTACTGGAAAAATTGCATGTGAACATCTTTTATTACATTTATTTTATCATTTTTAGCAAAAAAGCAACAAAAAAATATAGAAATCCTTAAATTTCCTTTTTTACCATTTATGTCTATTTTTTAGTTTTATTTGTACATTTTATATTGTTTAAAAATATCAATGTATCTAGAAAATTTGCTATTTATAGACGCTATATGACCATTTCTTGCAGCATTTCTAAAATCTTTGTTTCTTAGCATTCTTCATTGATGATGTTTATTTTCAAAGGCATTTAGTTCAATTTTTATGTTTTTTTCATGTTTTCATATTTCAAATGCATTTAAACAATTTATTCTACCTGCCCTTAACGCGATCAAGTTCTTAAATGTTTTTACTGCATAAGATTTTCCATTACTTATTGATTTAATAAAATGATAAACGTTAGACTCAGTGTAACATCCATTGTATCAGTCTTCTTGATAAGCAAATATACCATCTAAATTATTTTTAATATATCGAATAGCTTCTTTTAATAAAACTTTTTTATTATCGTTTGCGCTGTGGGTTAAAATTTTTAATTTATCTATAGCTACAAATGGATAGGTTTTTATATCTTCCATTATTAGGTTACATAATTGATTTAGTCCAGCTGGATTATTTCATTTAGTAAAAGGAAGACCTCTTCTTATTTTTGCTTTTAAGTGAAAAAAGTCTAAAACTATTTTAGCGTTTAATTCATCTGCAACTTTTTTTATGTAGTCATGCTTATCACCACAAACTATAATCTGTCTTTCCTTGTCATCATAGAATTCTTTAATTTTTTCTTTAACAAGTTCTGCAAACTTTGCTGATGAAGGTAATCTAGTTTTTTGTTTATCAATTTGGTAAATAATTCTTTTATGAACTAACTTAGAATTGCGATCATTTTTTTTATCTGAAACTCCTAAATAAAGAACAGCTAATCTAACTCTATGTTTTTTTGCTTTCATTTTTGCTTCTTCTTTATCAAATTCCTTTAGTTTTAAGAATGCATCATCTGTAGAAACATAAACATAATCATATTTATCTGCATCACTTGATATTTCATAATCTAAATCAGATGAAATTTCACTTAAATTTTCAATATCCATTTTCTTAATAATTCTTGATATTGTTGATTTATCAATTCTCGCTTTAGGATAACAATTTATTATATCTTTGTATTTAATTCCGTCTGAAACTTGGTTAAGAATTTTATCAATGTATTCATAACTGATTCTTTGATATTTTTCTAATTGAATATAATCATCCACTAAATGTTTAGTGTTTCATTTTTTTTCAATTGAATTTCATATTTTATATTTTGTTCTTTTCAAAGTCATAACACCTTCGCTAAATATAATAGTTCTTTTTGAGTAACCATTAACATAATAGCCTTCTGCTTTACGCCAATCACTATTTTTAATTTCTAAATCTAATTCTTGGATTTTCTCAAGCATATTTTCAATTAATAAATTTAAATGTAAGTCTTTTAACTCATCAAAAACTTCGATTTGATTTATTACTTTCATAGTTGTCCTCCTACTGCTACCATTTTACAAAAAAAGAACCCTAAAAGGTTCTATTACACAAAAAGATTATATCTAAAGTAACTTATTGCATGTTCAGCTGCATTTATAGCATCTAACTTATTTCGTTTTGGTCGTTCATCTCTTATCTTTTTATCTGGGTGAAGTGTACATCTAAATAATTCATCATACAAGTAACCATGTTTTTTAACTAGAACATCAACACCTTGTATTTTTTTTATTACTTTTAACTCGTTTGCAAAGAATAATTTCTTTTCATTTAATAGTCTCTTTCACATATAGTGTCTTGATTCTATCTTTCATCCTTTAGAACCTGATGAAATAAAGCAAGTGAAATTTCTTTCTAGCATTTCTCTGTTCATTTGATGATTTCTTTCAAGAATACCAATTAAGAAATCTTTAACAGTTCTAGAATCAGCTCCAATTTTAAATCTTATATGATCTTCAAATTTTGCTCTAGCTGATCCAAATTCATAGCTTCTAGTTTTATCATTAATAAAATTAGCTATAGATTCAACTTTATCTTCCATGTTTTTAAATTTCTTTGTTGATATAGAAAGTTCATTTAAAATATAAACTCCCTTAACAATACCTGTTATAGCATCAAGTTCAAATCCAATTAACATTGTTACTGCGTCATCTCCACTTTCACCACCATCAGCATAATCTGAACCAATTCTAATTTGGTCAAATCAAAATTTCTTTGTTTCATCTCAATAAAAATCTTCCTTGTTAAAGAATTGAGCATTTTCAAGCAAATCTTTTCTATATGCATATTTATCAATTTGCATCTGATTTTCATCCCCTTTAAATAAAGTGTTATACGTTTCTGGTCAACGTTCTTTAATACCTTCACCTAGTTCTAAAACTTTAGGATTTAAATTTGCTTTGTTAATTGCTGTAGTTCCACGTATAACAGTGGCACCCATGTTTAAGAATGTAGGGTCTTCTCTATAACTAACTGCATTTTTATCTAGTTCTTCTTTTACTTCGTCTGTTAAAGGTGCTATTTCGTCCATAAACATTTGATAAATCGGGTGACTAGTATCATGATTATTAAATCCAAAAAGAATATAGTGCTTTTTATACATTTGTCATGTTTTATTTTTATTAAATGGTAAAGGTTTTATTCCTTTTAATTCAGGTAAAGGTTCTAAGCATGTAGTTAAGTTTTGACCACGCACCACTTGAGTCATAAGATTTACAAGCTTGTAAACATAGTCTGCTTCATCGATTATTTCTTCATTTAAAGGAATAACTTCATCAATAGCAAACATTCCTATTTCCCCAGTAGCTGCTGGAACACCTTCTCATTTACTAGTATTATCAAAACCTATAACATTTATTTCTCTGCCATTTTCAAAGACTCATGCGCATTTTGATTCTGAGTTAAATTCTTTAATTAGTGCAACTTTATTTTGTCCAATAAAATCAATAACAGTAACTTCATATTCTTCTTTAAGTAAATTCATTACTTTTTTCATTGTCTTATAATAGCTTTCTTTTGCTGATGCATAAATATATTTTGCTAACTGGGCATTATAATCTTTAAAATTACAAACTAGATATAAAGCAAGCAAGCAAATTAAAAAAGTCTTACCAAATCCTTTAGCACCTGACATTGCATAAAATAAACTTTTTGCACTGAATGGCTCTTTTAGTAAATCATTTCAAACTGCATCCAAAACATCAAATGTAAAGTTAAAATTATTTTCAGTTGGCTTTAGGTCTTTTCAATTAGTTATTTTATGTTCCATGTGTTTCTAGTTTGAGTAGATTAATACATAACAACATTTTTTAAAATTGCAATAAAAAAGAAGAATTAACCTTCTTTGTTTTGATTTTGTTGCATTTTTATCTTTTTATGTCCATAAAGATTTGTACACATTCAAGTAGAATCATTATCTACATTGCAATGTTTGCAATCTTTAAAAGATTTTGTTACTCCTACTTTTTTGCAAATACCACATTTAATATCTATAAAAAAAATGACCAGCCATTAATAAACCTCTCATAATTAACTCTTTCTATCTTTTTTTAAGAAATTAGAATAAACCATTTCTGTAACTTCTAGTTCACTTTCTTTCAAACTAAGGTAAAAGAAACCTATTATTATATAATAAATTAAAAAATTTGGGTGGCTCAAGCATTCATAAGGAGTAAGTTGAATTGTCGGTGCAAAGGCTAAGATTTACAATTTCCAGTTAAAATTTATTTTAATATTTAAAATACCTTCATTTTTCTGTAAACATATTTAAGAATTTCAATTAATTCTTTTGCTGCTTTAGCTTCTTCTTATTTTTTAATTCCTTTACAAGCACTTCTACTATTATTTCTTTAATAGATAAATCATCATATTTATCTTTAACTTATAAAAGTTGATTAAATTGTTAACAGATTTTTAAAAAAGTTTCTTTTCGAAGAAAAAGAAATTTATAGTTATCTCATTGAATACTAACTAAAACCTTAGTGAGTACTTATTAAATACTAATTAAAATTTTAAAAGTTAAATTTGCAGACAAATATTAAGTTTCATATTAAAACAAGCAACAAAAAAATAATTAGTTAAAACTAATGCTTATTTTTATGTGTTTAATGATTAATTATTTATTCTCTACTACGTTTTCAAATTATCATTCAATATCTATATTTTCTTCCATTATAAATTCATTTTTAACTTCTTTTGGAGGAGATTCCTTATCTTTTCCTTGTTTGTCTAGAAATGTTTTAGTAACAAGCTGGTATAATTCTAAATTTACTTTAGATACTTTAAGTTCTATTTCATTAAATTCTTTTTGCATTTTAATAATCTTTCTTATTTGTTGAGCAGCTTTGTCTTTAATTGTTTTAAGTCCATTTTTAATTGCTGATATTAATTTCCTTGTAAAGTGAGGACAAATATTCATTAATTCTACTAAATGATTAAATCCTATTGCTTTACATGCTAATTGCTTATATTGTACTTTTTCTCATATATATGAATATGATCATTGAGTAAAATCTTTTTTTGGTATTCAAATATAAAAGTAGTCCTTTTCATTATTTTTGTCAGTAACAAACTTTTTAGGCACGTTAAAACTTCTTAGAATATCGCTATCTTCTGAAGTCACAATAATTTTAAGGGTATCTTTAGTTGATCGTTCTTTGTCAACAGGTCTTCTAGCTATTGGCACATTTCAACCTTTAATAGCTGGTTTTTTAAATTGTACTTTTGCTATATTTTTCCCTACTTTTTATGTTATAAAATAAGCAGGTTTACCATTTTTTATCATACATGATTCATTCTACAATTTCTACATTTAAAATATTTTTTCATCTTGAGTTTTAACTACTTCAAAAAATATGTTGTTATATCCATAACATTTACAAATATTTTTTTCACTCTAATTTCAATTTCATCTCTTGAAGATATTGAAAGTGGTATTAATTTAATTCTTTGTTTTTGTTGTAAGAATATAACCGATTTTTTCATCACCACGAGTTACCTTTTTTTGTAATACACCATTTTTATAAATTAATTATTTTATTTTTATTTTTTCCTTCTTTAATAACTTCTAAAAAATTTTAGTAACCTTTCTAATTTATATTAATCTTTTAAATATGTAATAATTTAACAAAACAACAATCACTTATTTAGTTTTAACTGCTTTAAATTTCAAAATAACTTTTTGTCCGGTTTTAGTGTATCAGCGCTCTATTAAAATAAAAAAAAGACAATTAGGTCATATAACCGTGTGTCTTAATTTTATTTTTGTCTTGATAAGATTGGAAACATAAATTTTTTGTCTCTTAATCCTGTTGTTACTTCTTTTAAGTATAAACATGAATGCATGTCTAAACCTGTTCTAATAAATGAATCTGTTTTTGTAATATGTACGCCTTCTTTTATATCAGGCATAAAACCAAAGTCAATTCTTTTAATACCGTTTGGAACAACTATGTTTAACAACTCTGGTAAGTCAATATTATGTGGTGAAAATGATGCTATAAAATCAAATACCCCATCTTTAATTCTAAAACATACAACTGTTTCAAGAGATGGTATATATCATAAGTCTTCTTCAAAATATTTTTGAATATTATGAAACTTAACTAAACTATCGCCTTTTGTATCAAGTATGTTTGATTGTTTGCTTGAGTGAAGTAACGCTTCTTTTACTAACTCAAAATCGTGAGCTGTTGATAAATCTAATTTAACAATTTTTGAAGACTCCATTTTTTCTTTATTATTTCACGGCAAGAAAAATAAATATTCTTGTCTTCTTTCAAATCCTGATTTTTTTAAAATTTCTTCATCTTTAAGACCACAATATGAAATTAAAATATCTACTAAATTTGAATATTTATAGATTGCAGCTTCAATTAGAATTTCTTCTAAGTTTTCTTTTTGGTATGCTTCTTTGACAAAAAAGTTACCAACTTGAACTGCACTGCATTTTTCCCCACTAATGAATACATCAAATTTTAGTATCCCTAAAGCAGCAATTATTTCATTTTTTTGATTAACTATTGTGATAGGTGAGAAGTTTTCCAATTGTTTGTCCTTAAATAATCACTTTTCAAAGTTGTCATTCGGTGATCTTTTGATAAGGTTACTTAAATCCTGGTTAAAGTGCTTATTATCTTTGTGGTCAAAAACAATATCATAAGTATCTCTCATATGAACTTCTCCTTCATTTTTTTATAAATTACTTTTTTATTATATACCACTTTGGTGTGAAAATAAAATTCAAAAATTTGCTAAAAAGAGTTAATTTATTGAAAAACTTTTATTATTAAAGGTTATATTCTCTTATTATTATGTCATTTAATGGATTAAACACAAAAACTTTACATATTTTTATATTCGAATTATTTTCAATTAATTTTTTCTCAAGTATTGCTTCATACATGTATTTGGCTTCAAATGATGATTTACTAAATTTAAAAAGACATAAAAATCAATCTTTTTCTGATTTTAAAACTAAATCTACTTTTCCATAAAAATTTAAATTTGATTCAATTGATGCTAACAATAAGTTTGTTACTGAATGTGTAATTTTATGTTTATAAATAAATTTGTTCAAATCATGAACAACAAATTTAGCTAAACGTATTGCTTGTTTGTGTTATTCATCATTTTTATGAAATTTAATTGACTCAGAGTTTCTTTTTTCTATTGAGTTAAGAATTAACTCTTTTGCAATACTGTTTCTTAAAAATATTTGTTCTAATACTTTAGAAAAAGGGTTTTAAATAAAAGGAAACTCTTTTTGACATAGTTGATCAATTGTTTCAAGATTTAGTTCAAGATTTTCATCAATATAATAAGTTAAACAAAATTCTGATATCATAATTTATTTCTTTAACTAATTTTAAATTAAATGATTCTTCGTTAAATTCAAAATATTTTGAAATATCATTAATAAAATACTTTTCTTTTATCGAATTCATTCGTCTGTAATTGAATTATAAATTTTTGAAGGTTTTGTATTTGTAACTTCGCTATCAAAATAAACATTTAAGTTTAAATTAAAATTTAATAATTCCTCTTTCTTGTTTAATGCTTTATCACCATGTTTGTTTACACTTGTAGAAAATATTGGACCAACTTCATCAATAATTGTTTTAATATCTTCTCTTTCAATTAATCTTACTGCTATTGTTTGTGAATCATTATTCATTTTAAAAATCACTGTTGTTAACTTTTCAAATAATAAATCTTTTGCTTTGTTTTCAACAATATGCATACCATCTAATTGCTTTATATCACTTATCAAAACTATTAGTGGTTTATTATTTGTTGCATTCTTTAATTTATTTATTTTTACTTCATTTGTTTTATTTCAAAGTGCTGATAAACCATATATGGTATCAGTTGGTAAAATAATTACTTCATCATTTTTTAAATCTAATATAGCTTTGGAAATTTGAGTACTATTTAACATTTTTATTTCCTCTTCTTCTTTTTGCTAATCTTTCTGAGAATAAAATTTGTGCACCAACACGTTTTTTAAATATTGTTGTTCTCATAATATTTACACCAATAATTAAGAATGAAGAAATAATTAATCCAAATAAAATAATTGACTCAGACACAATATTAATTAAATTTGATCATGCAAAAGTAATATTTCCATTAATTTGATCAAGATAATATGCTTTTTCAATAAATTCGAAATTTTCACCCATAATTAAGTGTATTTTGCTAATGAAATCTTTACCTATTGTGCTTTGATTTTCAGTACTCCCATTTCATAATCCAACTAAATTTCCTACTTGAACTTTTGAAACAATATTTAAACAAGTTAAAACTAATAGGTTTGTATAAATAATAAAGTATTGAGTAATAAATAAGTTTTGAGATTTGTTTTCTCCCCTAATTGAAACAGAAATAAAATACATAAAAGTTGCGATTGTTGTTCCTAGACCTATAATTGGTAATGAGCAATAAACAAAGTAGTTACTTTCGTATTTTAAAATTCCATCAAATTTAGGATCTAACAATTGACCTTCAATTCCATATCTTTTTAAAAGTTCTTGTAAGACATGAATTGTTCTAGTTAGCATTGCTGCTTTTGTTGTTTCAAAAGAAATCATAACAACATAAATAAATTGCGGTAATAAAATACATCCTGCTGCCAAGATTGTTCAGTTAGAAATGTTTTTATCCGAGTTTTTAAATATTTTTGATAAAAATGCTCTTAATTTATTTTGATTTAATTCTTTTTTTCTTTTACTAATATAATCAATATATTTGTTAATGTTTAAGTTTTCACTTTCAACAATTACTGCATTTTGAATACTTAGCGATAGCATAAAGATAACAATAATTTGAATAAATAAAATTCATCAAATAGCATCTTCAGAAGCTCATGTGTAGCTTTCACTTCTATTTTCCGTAAATTGTTTTGAGATTTCAACAATTACTTGTGGTACTTGATAAGTTGAAGCATTTTCAGGTTGAATAATTAATGATTCAAATGTAAAGAATTCTTGAAATTTAGAAAAGTGATATTGACCTATTGAAGAAAATAAAGCTGAAATCATACAAAATAAAATTAAAACTATTCAATATCCTGTTTTAACATTATTGCTTGTTCCTGAACTGCTCAAAAATGGCTTCAACATAACAAAACCAATAATAGCTACTATAAAGAAATCTCACCCTAGATACACAGGTACAGCTATTTCTTTTTTTGCAGGCACATCAAGAATTTTTATTAATTCTGGTCAGAAATTAAAATATATTTTTAAATTTATATCTGTAAAAACTATTCAACTAAAGATATAGGTTGGAATCATTAAAACAATAAAAATAAACATACTTAAAATTGCAACTTTATATAAGTGTGCATTTTTTTCTTGAACTGTTTGATCTTTATCTTTAACTTTAAAGTTAAGTCTAAAGTTACTTTTGAATTTAACCTTCTTCAAATCTATATCTCCTTGTTAAATATTATTAAGTTTCTTCAATTATTAAAATAATCTTTTGTGAACTTTCATTTATATTTTAAACCTATTTCATTATTTAAATAAGTTTCTAATCCATCTTTTTGCTTTCATCCAATCTCAAAAACAATAATAAACTGTTCTTTAATTGCCATTATCCGATTAATATTTTTAATAACTTCTTTGTAATAAAACAAACCATTATCTTCTGCAAATAATGCTAGTTTTGGTTCATATTTTAAAGTTGAATCATCAATATTTAAATCGTTTTTATCAATATATGGCGGATTACAAACTAAAATATTAAATTTGTTTTTATCATTTAAAATATTAGTTAAAAAATCACTTTGAAATAATTCAATATTGCTTGTTGCATCATGCATTTCAACATTTTGCTTTGCAACTTTTAAAGCTTTTTTAGAAATATCACTAATAACTATTTTATTAATACTTTGTTTATTTTCTAAAAACATTGATATTCCCAAACAACCTGACCCAGTACATAGATCAAGTGCATTTAATTTATTTTTATTATTTGTTTTTATAAAATCATTAACATAATCAAGTATTTGCTCAGTTTCCATTCTGGGTATTAAAGTGTTTTTATTTACAATAATTTTATGACCTCTAAAAATTTTATAGCCTAAAATATAAGCTAAAGGTTTCCCTTTAGCTAGACTTTTTAAAATTTTAAATATGTGTTTTACTACTTTTTTAGATAAAAAATTGTTTTGATTAATAATCACTTCATTATATTCAATTTTAGTTACATATGAAATGATTTCTATTGCATCTGATCTACCTAATTTTTCATTCTGTAAAAGTTTATTTAAAACATCAATAATTTTATTTTTCATCGCTTTGAATTTGAGCTGCTACTTTTTGTTTTTGTTCATCATTAACAAGTTCAATGATAAAATCATCAATTTTGCCTTCCATTACTTGATCAAGTTTGTTTAATGTTAAACCTACTCTATGATCAGTTACACGATTTTGTGGATAGTTATAAGTTCTTATCTTTTCACTTCTAGCTCCAGTACCAACAGCGTTTTTACGTGTTGCATCTGCTTCAGCTTGTTGTTTTTCAAATTCTGCTTCATAAATTCTTGCTCTTAACATTGTCATCGCAATATCTTTGTTATCATGTTGACTTCTTCCATCTTGAGAAGCAGCTACAACTCCAGTAGGAATATGAGTAATACGCACAGCAGAATCAGTTGTATTAACGTGTTGTCCACCAGCGCCTGATGAACGGTATGTATCGATTCTTAAATCACTATTTTTGATTTCGATTTCTACATCACTCATTTCAGGTAAAACAACTACTGTTGCAGTTGATGTTTGAATTCTTCCTTTAGCTTCTGTTTTGGGTACTCTTTGAACACGGTGTGCTCCTGATTCGAATTTAAGTTTAGAATAAACTCGATCACCTTTAACCATAAATGAAACTTGTGAGAATCCACCCGCTTCAGATGGGCTTGTATCAAGCATAGTAATTTTTCAGTTTTGACCTTCTGCATATAATTTATACATTCTTAATAAGTCACCTGCAAAAATATTTGCTTCATCCCCACCAGCAGCTCCACGAATTTCAACAATAACGTTTTTATCATCATTAGGATCTTTTGGTAAAAGTAATTCTTCAATAACTTTAACAATTGGTTCAATGGCATCTTCATTTTCTGATAATTCCATTTTAGCAAGTTCAATCATTTCAGCGTCTTTTTCATTACCTAAGATTTCTTTTGCATCTGCTATTGCCTTAATTACAGTTTTATACTCAATAAATTTTTCAACAACTTCAATTAAATTGGCGTGTTCTTTATTAAGTTCTAGCATTTTTTTAACATCAGCAACAATTTCTTCAGATTGTAAATCTTTATCGATTTGTTCAACCCTTTTTTGCATAGTTTCTAATGCTTCATAAGTTTTTGGATTCATATTACTCCTTTACTATTTCATAACAATTTCTACATCTAGCTTCATAACTATCATTACCATCAACTAAAATTAATGGAGAATTTCATTCAGCTGGTTTACCATCAATGATTCTTTGAGTTCTGTTAGCAAAATTACCACATTTTTGACAAATAGCAGTTAATTTATCAACCATTTCAGCTAGTGGTAAGATTCTATCAACATTTTTAAATGGTTGATTTCTAAAATCTTTATCAAGTCCAGTTACAATTACAATAATTCCACGATCTGCAAGTTCTTCAATGTAACCAACAATTTCTTCATCAAAAAATTGAACTTCGTCAATTCCAACAACATCAACTTTTTTTTCTAAGATTTTTGCTTCTAAATGTTTTTTCAATTCTGCAGTTGAACTAACTGGTACTGATGGTAAAAGTGTTCCTGAGTGTGATACTACTTCATTTTTTGCGTATCTTGTATCAACAGCTGCTTTAAAAGCAATTAGATTTCTTTTTGCAACAGCATGTCTACGTAATCTTTTAATAAATTCTTCAGTTTTACCAGCAAACATACAACCTGTAATTAATTCAACTCAACCTAATTGTTTTTGTTCTATTGTATCTCTATTTGGTATCATATTTTTTTTTTCCTTTTGCAATAACTTTATCTAAATCTTTTACAAGTTTATCAATATCACTTAATGCTTTTAATTTACATGCACTTGCTAGTTTGTGTCCACCACCATCATATTTATTGGCAATTTTATCAATTTCATAATCTCTACTTCTGATTGAAACTTTAATTTCATCATCTAATTCAATAACTAGAACTCAGATTTTAATTTCATCGATTCCACTCATTGTTCCTAAAGCTGATTTAATTTCATCGTATGAATAATTTCAAGGTTTTTGATCTTTTTTAGTAATAGTAATATGTCCTACACCTTTTTCTGATAATTGTAATTTTGAAAAAGCAAAGTTTGCATATTTTTTTCTTTTTAAATCTGATACGAATAATGAATCATGAACTTGTTTTAAATTAGCTCCATTTTCAAGTAATACTTTTGCAGCATTAAAAGTTTTGTAGCTTGTATTTGGGAATAAGAACCTTCCACTATCTGTTACTAATCCCTTGTATAAATTTGAAGCAGCATTAGAATTTCATTTTAATTTCATTACTTCTGCTCATAAAGTTATAACTTCTGTACATGCTATTGCAGTCTCATGCACAATTTCATTTTTTGCATATGGATCAATGTTTACATGGTGATCAATTTTAAAAGTTTCTTCGGCTAAGTCATATCTATCAAAATCTAATCTTGATTTTGTTGCTGTATCAACTATTATTACTAAAGCTGATTTAATAAATTTATCAGTTATGTTATCTTCTCAAAAATCAACATTATCATCTAATCTATCACCAGGCACAACAATTGTTTTACCTTTATAATTTTCTTGAATTAAATAAGCAAGCCCCATTGAGCTACCTTGAGCATCTCAATCTGGTCTAATGTGTTTTAAAATTATAATATTTTTATATTTCTTAATTTTTGCAACTAACAGTTTGTAATTTGTTTCTTTCATTTTTTCTCCTTATATTATTGCTGATATAGAACGTTCTTCAAGATAAAGAACAACTTCAGTCTCTCTTTCAAATGATTTATCTTTTGAATAAAAATAAACTTTTGTTTTATTTCGTGTTACACCAAAATACATGTTTTTATCATGATATTTATTAGCCCTAATAATTCTAACATTTATTGGCACAGAATTATTCTCAATAAATTCTGTTGAGATCTGTAGCGGATTAACAAAGATGAACCCAGAATCATTAAATTTTTTTGACTTAACATTTCATAATCTATTTTCAATATCAATTAGATTATCTGTTTCTTTTGAGAAAGCAAATACATTTGATTCACCCAACTCATTTTTGCAAATATCAACTAAGTTTTTTTCAAAGAATTCAGTTGTTGCAGTTTTAACTAATTCATCATTTTTTAATCAGTAGATTTTTTTTGATTTTCCTAAATCATTTATTGTAAATGTTTTTGAGTGCATAATAATGAACGCTATTTCTGGATAGAACTTATTAATTTTTTTAATTGTTTCAAATAACATTTCATAATCTTTACTTGTTAATAAATGTAAAAAGTCAGATATAAAAATATTCTTCTTCCCTAAATTAATAGCTTTTAAAATTTTAACATAAATCATATTTAACGAAGATAGCTTGAAAGACCCTTTTAAGAATCATTCAAAGTTAATGTCCAAGTTTTTAAAGTTAGATTCCATTCAATTCTCAGCTTGTTTTACAACAGGCACAATTTGTTTTTTATAATGTTTTCTTAATGACAAGAATTCATTTTTATTACCATATTTTATTTCACCAGTTAAAATCAATTTATGATAATTATGAATATTTGAAATTATGAATTTTGTTAGCAATGTTGTTTCAGTTTTAATAAAGTTAAATAAAAATATTTTTTCTGAGTTATTTTGATCAGCAAATTTATCAACAATAATTTTTTTCCAATTAGCAAGTTCAGCTGATATATCTTGTTGTACTTCTTTTGAAACTGAATATATTTTATAGAATTTATCTAATTCAAATTTGAATTGAGACAAAATTGTTCTTTTTCTAAAAGTTAAAATAATACTTTCAAGTCTTAATTTGTTTAATCTTATGTTTAAAAACTTTAATTGTTTTTCCACAATAAACTTAGTTTGTTTATATTCAAATAAGCCTTTTCTTTTTCTCAATAATTTGTTATTTGATTTTTTTGTATTATATTCACAAGTACATGAATCTCTTAGTTCATTAAGAGAATCAATTTTGTCATATAAAACTTGAACAAATTTAAATTCCATTCTATTAAACAAAATTTCTTTTTCAATGTCATGTTTAGCTTTTGACAAAACTTTAACTTGTGGCGAAAATTCTTCAAACAGCTTTTGTGCCATTGTTTCATTTAAAGTAGCTACTGATTCATCTAAATTTTTAATTTTTTTTTCATGAGACTCATTTAAGAATTTAAGAAATTTATTAATTGCTTCATCAATATCTCTTCTTAGCTTTAAATCTGAAAGATCATTTTTTAAATCTAATAAAGATAAATAATCATATTTCTTTTCTGCGTATTTAATTCTTGATTTTCTTAAAAATTGTAAATCTGAAAGCAATGAAAGCGCAAGAATTCATTTTGTGGGAATTAAACGTTCAAATCAAGTATCTGTTTTAATGTATTCTGTGTGTCGTTTAATAAAGTTTTTATTAATGATATCTTTATCATCAACTTGATATCTTCCAGTTTTATTTTTTTGGCGACCTAAAATAAGTTTTTTAAATGATTTTTGTTTTTCGTCATCTAAGTAAATATTAGTTATTTCCCCAGATTTAGATTCAAAATCAATTTTTTTTATTGTTTCTTTGCTGTTTAAGGGGATGAAATTTTTAATTTTATATGACATGAAAAATCCTCTTTCTATTAAAGACATAACATTTATTATATTTTAAATCATTTGATGTCTTAATAAAACAGATTTATAAATAAAAGACCACTATTGTGGTCTCGATTATTTATTTTCTTTATTTTTTGATTTTTGGTATTCAGAATTTTTTTGAGCAGTTGCATTAATTGCTTCTTTTCTTGCAAATTTTGATTTAAATTGTTCAACACGACCTGTTGTGTTTGCAAAGTTTTGTGCTCCTGAGAAAAATGGGTGACAATTTGAACAAAGATCAATTCTCATTTCTTCTCTTTTTGTAGTTCCACAAATAAATTCATTAGCACATGTTGTACAAATAAATTTTGCTTCCTCAAAGTATTTTGGTTGAATATCTTTTTTTGGCATAGATGTATCTCCTTTCACACTATGTTTTCATTTAGATACTTTTTCAGTACTTAGAAATTATATAACATTTTTATTTAAAAGAACAAACAAAAAACCGCTTTCGCAATTTTTAATTAAAATATTTAGATTAAGCTTTTCCTTTGCATCTAAATCATCCAGTTAATTCGTTGAATGTTTCTTTTAATGCTTGGTATCCAGGATTTAATAATTTTCTTGGGTCAAATCCTTTTGCTTTATTATCTAAGTCTTTTCCAGCTTCTATGTATTTTCTTGTTGCATCTCTAAATGCTAATTGTAATTCAGTATTAACATTGATTTTTGAAATTCCCATTGAGATTGCTTTTTCAACTTGATCTTGAGGGATTCCACTTCCACCATGTAATACCATTGGCATTTTACATGCTGATTGTAAAGCTTCTAAAGTATCGAATGATAAACCTGTTCATCATTCTGGGTATTTACCGTGAATGTTTCCGATTCCTGCTGCTAGCATTGAAATTCCTGTTTTTGAAATTTCAGTTGCTTGAGTTGGGTCTCCTAATTCACCGTTTCCTACAACTCCATCTTCTTCTCCACCGATTGATCCAATTTCAGCTTCAACTGAAATTTCGTGTTCATTAGCGAAAATTAATAATTCTTTAGTTTTAGCTAAGTTTTCTTCGTATGGTAAGTGTGATCCATCAAACATAACTGATGAGTAACCAGCTAAAATACATTTTTTAGCCATTTCGATTGATTGTCCGTGGTCTAAGTGTAATGCAACTGGTACAGTAATGTTTAATTCATCTAATAATCCATTAACCATTCCTACAACAGTAATTGGTCCACCCATGTATTTAATAGCACCTTCACTTGTTCCTAAGATAACTGGTGTATTTGAAGCTTGAGCTGCTTCTAAAATTGCTTTAGTTCATTCTAAGTTATTGATGTTAAAGTGACCGATTGCATATTTGTTTTCGTGTGCTGCTTTAACCATAGCTGTAGCATTAACTAATTTTTCATGATATAGTCTTGTCATTTAATTTTCCTCTTTCTTTAAACTTCTATAAAATTATACAACTTTATAACTTTTAAAAAAATAATTTTAATTTATCTGGGTAAATTGTTTATTTGGTGCAAAGTGCAAGATTTACAATTTCCAGTAGTAATTTACTGAAAAAATTGTATGTGAACGTCTTTTGTTACATTTATTTTATCATTTTTAATAAAAAAGCAACACAAAATAAAGAAATCGTTAAATTTTCATTTTTTGTACACAAGGTACTTTTATTTGTACATTTTATGTTGTTTTATCATGTCAATATATTTAGCAAACTTAGAATCAGCAAAAGCAATGACCACATTTTAACTTCAATTTTATTTAAAAAATGGAAAAATATCCATTACTTGTTTTGCCATTTTCATTCTTCAATTACATCAACTTCAGGTAATATATTTTTTAGCATTTCCTTAAAAATCATTTCAATTGCTAAATTCATACATGCTTTTGAAGTAAAAGAGAATGATCTAAATTTTGCATCTGATGATGATACTTTAATACAAACATCAACTTTATCATTTCAATTATTTTCGAATTCACCAGTTAATAAAATAATTTTTATTTTCTTTGAAATCGCTTTTTCAATAAATTTTGATATTTCATTTTTATTCATTGAACAAGAAATTACTATTAATACGTCATTTTTACTTATGAAATTTAAATTAATAATTTGTTGATGTCAGTCTAAACTTAACATTACATTTTTTCCAACTCTAGTTAATTTATATTCAAAAAGATATTTAAGTGAGTAATTCCCACAAAGAGATGCAATGTTTATTTTTTCTGCTTTTACTAATATATTTGAAGCTTTAATTATTTTATTATCATCAATATTATTTAATGTGTTTGTTATATCCAATAACATTTTTTCTTTGTTATCAGATAAATTATTTTTTTTCGTAATTACTTTTAAAATATATTTTAATTTTTTTGTAAAGTTTTTCTTTAAAAGTTTTGTAATTACCTTGTGGATAAAGGTCATTTATAAATCTTGTTGTAGTTGGTTGAAAAGCTTTACTTACTTCTGCTAACTCAGTAATACTTAAATCAAATTTATTATTTTTGTTATTTCTTTTATTATTGTTTCTGCTATTCTTTTTTGAGATTTTTGATCTTCTATGCTTGCTTTATAAACTTTTTCAATAATTAAAAAAACCTCCTTTTACACAATAATGATATATCAAACATAAGGGTTTTTATTTATTTTTATTTATTATAGCCTCAACAAAACCTTTGAATAACGGATTTGGTTTATTTGGTCTTGATGTAAATTCTGGATGAAACTGACTTCCTACAAAAAATGGGTGATTTCGTAATTCAATCATTTCAACCAATTTTTTCTCTTCATAAATTCCTGAGAATACTAATCCCTTTTCTTCTAAAACTTCTTTGTATGCATTATTAAATTCATATCTATGTCTATGTCTTTCAAACACTTCATTAGTTCCATATAATTTTTCAATTAATGTTCCTTTTTTAATTGATGTTTTATAAGAAGCCCCTAATCTTAATGTTCCACCTAAATTTTGAACATCAATTCCTCTAATAAAATCAAAAATTGGTTTTGCACCTGAATTATCAAATTCTGTTGAGTTTGCTTCTGGTAAATTTAAAAAATCTCTAGCCATTGAAATGGTTGCAACTTGCATTCCCAAACAAATACCTAAATAAGGAATGTTATTTTCTCTTGCATATTTTGAAGCTAAGATCATTCCTTCAATCCCACGGTCTCCAAAACCACCAGGAACTAATATACCTTTGGCATTTTGTAAAACTTCTTTATAATTATTTTCATTTAGCTTGTCAGCTTGTATTCAATTAATTTTTAGTTTTCTATTAAACTCATAACCTGAGATTTTTAATGATTCAATTACTGAAAGATATGCATCTTGTAATTCAATATATTTACCAACAAATGTAACTTCAAATTCTTCTTTTGATTTATTAATTTTTTCAATAAATTTAATTCAAGAAGACATATCAGTTTTTTTAGTTTTAATTTGTAACTGGTCTAACACTAATCCATGTAAATTTTGTTTATACATTTCTAAAGGCACTTCATAAATTGATTCTTTATCAATTGCATCAATTACGTTATTAGTTGGAATATTACAAAATAAAGAAATTTTTTCTTTAATATCTTTTGAAGAATGCTTGTCTGTTCTTTGCACAATAATATCTGGTTGAATTCCTAAACTTAATAATTCTTTAACTGACATTTGAATTGGTTTAGTTTTATATTCTTTTGAAGCACTTAAATATAATAGCAATGCAACATGAATGAATACAACATTTTCTTTTCCTTGTTCCATTCTAATTTGTCTAATAGCTTCTATAAAAGGTTGTGATTCGATATCTCCAACAGTTCCACCAATTTCTGAAATAATTACATCAGCTTCAGATGTTTTTGCTGCTTGATACACTTTGTTTTTGATTGAATCAGTAATATGAGGAACAACTTGAATTGTTTGCCCTCCTCAGTCTCCGCGTCTTTCAGCATTAATTGCTTCTAAATAAATTCGACCAGCTGATGTTGATGACATTTTTGTTAACTTTTCATCTATAAATCTTTCGTAGTGACCTAAATCTAAATCAGTTTCTCCACCATCATCTGTTACAAACACTTCTCCATGTTGATAAGGACTCATTGTGCCTGGATCCACGTTTAAATAAGGATCAAATTTTTGCATAAAAACTTTTAACCCACTTGCTTTTAATAAATTACCTAATGAACTAGCGGTAATTCCTTTTCCTAATCCTGAAACTACCCCACCTGTTACAAACACAAACTTTGCCATAATTGTTTACTCCTTTTTTTAAAAAAAATAAAAAAGTTGCTAAAACATAAAAGTCGCAACTTTATTTTTAAATATTATATATTAATCTTCATCCTCATCAAAATAAACTATTGTTGAATCATCATCTTCTTCTTCAACAAAAAGATCATCATATACTGCAGGATCTTCATCATCTTCATCCACGATAGTTGGTTCTTCAGTATCATCATCAGAATCAACTTTTTTTTTCTTAATAGGTTTAGAGTCAAATTTTTTCTTAACGTCTTCAATTTTTGAATCGTCGCTTAATCCTCATTCACCTTTTGTAGAAAGGGCGAACCTTACATCAAGTACTAAATCACTGTATAGATCAGCAATCGCTTCGCTTTCATCATTTTTATGATTGACTGCTTTATTTTTGATAGCATGTCAAATGACCATTAATTTAACTGGATTTTTACGCTTTTTCAAAAATTCATAAGCTAAATCAATATTTGATAAACTTTGCATTTTATTCACCCTTACTTTCTTATCTACATTACTTCTTTTGGGAAAAAGTATTTTTTAACTATTTTTTCTTCTTCAATTTGTTTAACTGTGTTAGCTAATAAACTAAACTTAGTTAATGATTTAACAACATTATTTTTATCAATTATATAAATTGTCTGATCTTTACCATCAATTAGTCCATCTTTATAAATACTTGGTCTTTTGATTTTAGGTTCAATAAAGTAGTATTTCAATTCTTTACCTTCTTCTTTTAGTAAAGCTTTAATTTCTCTAATTTTAAATTCATCTGCTTCTTTTAATTTCAAGAAATTTCTATTAAATATTCTTGATGATAAATCACTTAAGATATGATCATTTTCATTCTTACAATTTTTGATGATATCAACCATTGTAAAATCATCTAAAATTAAGTATAAATCTATTGGAATATTTTTTCCATCAAAAATATAATTAAAATAATATTTTATTCTTGAATCTTTAAAATCAAATCCATCATTATTTAAATCAACAATTCTTTCAAATCAACTAACTAGTGTAACATCAAAAGCTATTGATATAGTATGTTCATAAACTTGTTTGTACATAAGGTATCTTCCAAGCAAGTATGATTCAATTGCATGAATTGTTTTTTTAGGGAAAACAATTTTATTATCTACTATTCTTACATTTCTAATTAAAAATTCAGTATCAACTGAAACATAGTTTACTCCACAATAATATGAATCTCTCATTAGATAATCAATTCGATCTGCATCTAATTGACTGCTAACTAATAAATTTAAAACCTTATTTGGATATTTACCTTCTAAAATAGCAATTACATCTTCAGGATTTACTTTATGTTTTTTCAATATTTTTGCAATATTTCCATTGGGGTTTTTGATAATATCAGCACTATACTCTTCATGACTTCTTTTAGTTATTTTTTCAAAAGTATGTGAAAATGGTCCATGACCAATATCATGCATTAATCCTGCTAGTAAAACAATTTTTTTCTCTTTATCAGAAATCTTAGCAAAATTAGGAGTTTGCAAAAATTGATAAATAATATGATAAACTCCAATACAATGAGTAAATCTTGTATGTGAAGCTCCTGCATAAGCATATTGAGCTCCTCCTAGTTGAAGAACTCTTCTTAAACGTTGCATTTCAGGTGAATTAATAATTTCTATGAATATTTCATCATAAATAAAAATATCACCGTGCACACTATCTCTAAAAACTTTTTCCATAAAAACACCGCCTATTTAGTTTCAACTATATTTGCTAAAACTTTTTCTTTCCCTAGTAAGTAAATAACATCTGCTAAAGAAGGTCCTTGCTCAGAATGTGATGACACAATTCTAATTGGCATAAATAAATCTTTTCCTTTTTTTGATGTTGCTTCACTAACTGCTTTAATTAATTCTTTTATGTTTTCAACTGTTCATTCTGATAAGTTATTAATTTGTTTTTCAAATTCTTTTACAATAACATCGTTGTTTTCAATTGCGTTTAACACTGCTAAAGTTTCTGCTGAAATTTTGACATCGTTAAAGAATATATCTAAATGATTATTAATTTGTTCTGCAAATTCTAATTCTTTTTTGAATAGTAAAAGCACTTGGTTTAATCATGTTTCAGATTTAGAAGCTATATTAAATCTAGTTTGATCAACATATTTTTTAGTAAATTTTAAATATTCTTCTTCTGTTAAAGTTTTCATGTATTGAGAATTAATTCATTTCATTTTAGTCATATCAAATGTTGAAGGAGATTTACTAAAACGTTTATCATCAAACATTGAGATTAATTCTGTTTTTGATAATAATTCTTTTTCTCCAACTGGTGATCATCCTAATAATGAAATATAGTTAAACATTGCTTCAGGTAAGTATCCTTGATTTTTGTATTGTTCAATAAAGAATAATGCATTACCACTTCTTTTAGATAATTTCTTACCTGTTGAATCAATAATTAATGAC
The DNA here is from genome assembly GCF_002804105.1 of Mesoplasma melaleucae. NCBI lineage: Bacteria > Bacillati > Mycoplasmatota > Mollicutes > Entomoplasmatales > Entomoplasmataceae > Mesoplasma > Mesoplasma melaleucae. The sequence goes on from NZ_CP024964.1 coordinate 808,806, forward strand.
ATATGTCCAAATTCAGGAGTAACTCATCCAAATGCTTTATAAATTAAGATTTGTCTTGGTGTATTTGAAATATGTTCTTCACCTCTTAAAACGTGAGTAATTTGCATATCATAATCATCAACCACAACAGCAAAGTTATAAGTAGCAATTTTATTTGATTTTAAAATAACAAAATCACCTAACTCTTTTGAATCAAAAGTAATATCACCTTTAATAAAGTCTTTAATATTTAAAGTTGTTTTTGGCACTAAAAATTTAATTGAAAAATCTTTATTTAATTTTAAGTTATTATCAATTTCTTCTTTTGATAATATAGCACATTTACCTGAATACTTAGTTGCAACTATTCCTCTAGCTACTTGATCTTCATAATCTTTTTCTAATTCTTCAGTAGTACAAAAACAACGGTATGCTTTGTTTTGCATAATTAAATCATTTGCTAATTCTTCATATCTTCCAAATTTTTGTGATTGCATATATTTACCATATTTAGCATCACCAGGATTTATGAATGACTCATCATCAATAATTCCTAATCAGTTTAAGTTTTCAAATTGTGACTCAATGGCACCTTCAACATTTCTTTCTAAATCAGTATCTTCTATTCTTACAATAAAATCTCCATTGTAATGTTTAGCAAATAAATAATTCATTAAGGCTGTTCTTGTGTTACCAATGTGTAAAAACCCAGTTGGTGAAGGGGCATATCTTAATCTAAATTTAGCCATGTGATCTCCTTTATAACTTTAAAACTTTATTTATTTTACCAATTTATTTATTTATTTTGTTTTGTTTTGGATTTTTCATCTTTAAGTTTAGCTGCTTTTTTGCCTTCTTTTACAATTTTGTTTTGATTTTGTTTTTCTGTTTTTAATTCTAATTTTTCTTGTTTAGCCTTAGCTTGTTTTTCACGCTTTTCAACAATCTTAGTTAATTGTTTCTCTGAAACTAATTCAGTGCCTTCTTCAAATAGACCTTCATCTTTTGCAACTAATGTGGCAGCAAATACACTACCAGTAACGTTAGTTGCTGTTCTTCCCATGTCAAATAGTCCATCAATTGCTCCAAAGATAGCATACACAGGCGCAAAGTAAGCTCCAAATCCAATTCCATTTAAAACTGCTGATGTAACAACTGTGGCTGTTCCTGGAACTCCTGCAATTCCAATACTTGCTACTATTGTTGTAAATAATCCTAAAATAAAGAACGCAAATACATTCATTTCTGCAACTGATTCAGATCCTGTATATAGTACAGAAGTAATTAATCCTGCTTGAACTCCAGCACAGGCTACTAAACCAAGTGATGTTGATAACGGTGCTACAATACTTGTTACTTTATCTTTTATTTTCATTTCGTTTGTTAAAGTATCCATAGTAACTGGTAGTGTTGCATTTGATGATTGTGTTGAGAATCCTTGAATTAAAGGTTTTCATGCATGTTTTCATCATGCAGCAACATTTACTCCAGATAAGAATAATACTAAAGTCATTACTCCTAACATAATAAATATTCCAACATATCCTATTGCTAAGATTAATCCAATTGATGCTAGTGCTCCAATTGCTCTTGTTGTAATTGCTGTTGTTAACATTGCCATAACAGCTAAAGGCATAATTTTCATAAATGTCATTAAGATTGACATAACAATATCTCAAGCTCTATCGATAACATTCATTAAATTATCCATTGATTCTGGATGTTTTTTTCTTACAAATGTTGTTGCATACCCAATTAATGCAGCTAAAACAATAACAGGTATAATTGCTGTTGCTGATAGTGTTGCTATAAAGTTTGATGGAATGTATCCTCAAACAATTTCAGGTAAAGCTTTTGAATCAGTTCTTCCTGATCCTCCAGGAATATGTTGATCAAAGTTTAATCCTTTACCGATTTTTAATAAATGCCCAATTCAGAATGTAATTGTAAATGCAATTGCAACATTAATTAAAAGAATCGCTACTGCTTTTCCTGATATTCTTCCTAAACCTTTTGATCCAGGTCTTGCTACAACTCTAAAAATTGCAATAAACACAATTGGGATTGTAATTAATAAAATACCATTAATAAATATTTGTTTTAACATTGATGCTCAAACATTAAATTCAATAATTCAATCAATTCCTGATTTAATTTCTGCATTTATTGTTAAACCTTCAAATGCTAGTTTGTCTGCTCCAGCATTAATGTAAAGCATCATTGATTTAGCTAATTCAGATACATTGTTTGAAGTTAAAACATTTTTTGCTAGTGCTTGTGCAACTGTCATTACTTCTTTATCAGGTTTAATATAATAACTTGAAATGTCTAATCATGAACCATCTACTAGTGCTCAAACTGCATTTCCTTTATGTGAAAATCATGATCCACCAGGGAATTCAATGATTGTTTGAATAACAACCCCAAAAATTAATCCGATTGTCATTCCAATTAAAATTCTATATACAAATTTTATTTTTATTTGTTTCAATCCATACCAAAACCCACCCATTAAACCGAAGAACAATAGAATCGCTACAAGTGATTGTCATGTGCTTATGCTTAAAAAGTTTTGAAGGAAAGTTTCTTTAAAACTACTTAATAACATTTAATTTCCTCTTTTTTTATATTAATTTACTTAATGCAATGTGGATGATATCTGTTGTTCTTGAGAACGGTGGTGAATATGGTAAATCAATTTGTTCTAACGCTTCATCAACTTTAGTTCTTGCTCAAATAATTCCAACAAGTCCATATATTCTTAAAACTGATTTATTTTTACCTATCATTTGCACATTTATAATTTCTTTTGTTTCAATATCCATGATTATTTTAAGTCATAGATCTGTTTGATCTTTTACATAATTTGTATGATCTTTATCTTTTATTAAAATTTCTTTTGTTTCAATTTTATTTGTTTCGATAAACATTTTGTTTTCGCCGCTTCTTGCTAGTTCCAAATCAAAAAATCTAATAATTGTTGTTCCCAAAGCTCCAACAAATTTACTTGTTTTAGTTTTATTAATATTATTTGCAATGATTTTTGCTTGTTTATTAGCAACAGTTGCTAAATAAAATGTTCTATTATTTTTATATAAATAACTTAAACTGCTACAACAATCTCCACCAGCATAAACATTTGGGATGTTGGTTTCACAATATTCATTTATTTTAATTGCACCATTGTTTTCTAATTCTAATTCTGTATTTTTTAAGAACTTTGTATTTGGTAAAACACCAATACTTAAGATTACAATATCACAATTAATAATTTCACTCTTAATTGTTTTAGCTCCGCAAACATTATTATTAGCATCTTTAATAAATTCTACAATTTCATTCTCTTTATAAAGATCAATATTTTTATTTTTAATCTCTTCTTCAACTAATTTTGAAAATTCTTCATCAAATAAATTTTTAAGAACTCTATCTGCTTTTTCAATAATTGCAATATTTGCTTTTGTTGCGTGTTTTATATTTTCGACCATTTCTAAACCAATAAGTCCTGAACCTATTACCAATACTTTGCTTTGATCAGTTATTGCATTTATAATAACAATTGCATCTTCTTTTGAATTAACTGTAAATATATTATTAGCATCAATGTTTTTAATTGGCGGTGTAATTGGTTTAGCTCCAACAGCAATAACTAAATTATCATAGCTGATATTTTCGTCTTCAAAATTAATTACTTTATTTTTAAAATCAATTTTATGCGCAGATTTTTTAGTTAAAACCCTTATGCCTGTCTCTTCAAAGTTTTCAACTTTTCTTGCAATCAATGTTTCTGGATTGTCAAAATTACGACCAACATAATATGGAATACCACATGCCCCAAGTGAAACATATTCTTTATCTTGAATTACGATTATTTCATGTTTTTCATCTAATCTTTTTAGTTTAGCCGCAACTCCCATACCTGTTGTAGAACCACCAATGATAATTGTTTTCATTTTGTCTCCTTTAAAGAATTATTATTTATTATAAACCTATTTTCTCAAAAGTAAAAAATTATGATAAAACTATAGTTTTATTTATTAATAATATATATAGGCCATTTTAAAAAAATAATTTTTTGTTGAAATTTTAGTTTTAAAAGGTTTTAATTGTTAAATGAAAGAAGTGTGAGTATGACAAAATATCTAGTATTACTTGAATCGCCATCAAAAGTTGAAAAAATTAAATATTACTTAGAAAAAAACTTTCCAGATGACTCTTTTGAAGTTTTAGCCAGTGGTGGACATATTAATAGAATTGTTGACTCTGGTCCTTGAGGATTAGGAATTGATTTAAAAACAATGACACCATCATTTAAAATCGAACCTTCAAAGAAAAAGAATGTTGATGAAATTGTTAAAGCTGGTAAAAGCGCAGATAAAATTATTCTTGCTTCCGATCCTGACCGTGAGGGAGAAGCTATTGCATGACACCTTGCTAATTTATTTATAAAAGATAATAAAGAAATTAAAAGAATTACTTTCAATGAAATTACAGAAACTGCTATCATAAAAGCATTTGGCAAAATGCGAAATATTGACATGGATTTAGTTAATGCTCAATTATCAAGACAAATGTTAGATAAAATAATTGGATATATGATTTCTAACTCACTACAAAAAAGTACAGGTTTATTAAGTGCTGGTAGGGTTCAAACTCCTGCATTAAAAATCTTAGTAGACAGAGACAAAATAATTAAAGCCTTTGTTGAAACAGTTTATAAAAAGATTTTTGTTATTGATGAAAAAACTAATGTTAAACTTGCTTTATACAAAGACGATAACAACATAGTTGTTAATGATCAAAAAACATATTACATTTCTGAAGCACAATCTAAAGTTATTCAAAACAACTTAGGTGAAAATTATAAATGTACAAAGTATAAAGCAAAAGAATTTGAAGTTAGAAGTTTTAAGCCATACTCAACTGCAAGTTTATTACAAGATGGATTTAGTAAATTAAGAATGAGTGCTGCACAAATTACTGTTGCTGCACAAAAATTATATGAAGCCGGACTAATAACTTATATTAGAACTGATTCAAACAAATACTCAAATGATTTTATTGCTGAAGCTAAAAAATTTATTAATACTAATTTCAAAGGTGATTTATTTAAAGAAGCAGTTCCTGTGAGAACACAAGCAAATGCTCAAGAAGCCCATGAATCAATAAGACCAACAGATTTAAATCAAAGACCTGAATCTATCTCTTCTCAAATTGAAGACAAAAACATGATTAGAATTTATAACTTAATTTGATGAAATACTGTTAAGTCATTAATGAAAGGTCCAAGTGGTTTCTACCACAACTGAACTTTCTGAAATAATGGTTATGAATTTAAACAAAGTTGAAAAGAAGTTCTAGATCTTGGTTATAACAAATTAGATAAATTTGAAACTGATGAAGATGTTGAACTTGATGAAAATTATGATGAAATTTCAAAAGATGATGAAATAAAACCACCTTTTAAATTTAGCGAAAATTATGTTTTTTCAATTGATAAAAGCGCCATTGTTATGGAAGACGCAAAAACTTTACCACCAAGAATGTTTAATCAAGCTAGTTTAGTAAAAGAATTAAAAGATTTAGGAATTGGTAGACCTTCAACTTATACTCCAACACTTTCAAAACTAAAAGAACGTGAATACGCTATACCTCATAGAGGTAAACCTTTTGAAGTTACTTATAAAGGTTATCAAGCAGAAGAATTTTTATATGAAAAATATCAAGACCTCTTTAATTTAAATTACACTGCAAAAATGGAAGAAAATCTTGATGAAATTGCAGAAGGAAAATTTGATTATAAGGATTGAATTAAAAATGTTTATGAAGATTTAAGTGTTTCTGTAAAAGGGCAAATTCAAGAAGCCAAAACAAGTGATCTTAAATGTCCTAGATGTCACGAAGGAAGTTTAGTTTTCATTAAATCAAAATTTGGTAGAGGGCGTGGTTGCTCTAATTTCACTACTACAAAATGTGGATATCGTGAATATGAACAAAAAGATGGAACATGATTAGAATATGTACCTAAACCAAAAGAAGAAAAAAAATAGAAATGCATTTGCTTTCTATTTTTTTTACTATTTTAATGATTTTAAAATTTCAAGTACTTTTTTCATTTCATTAATTGCTTGTTCTTTAGTATTTTCATCAATTAAATAAATTGATTTATTTTCATTATTGCAGTTTATTACAAAATAATTTTGCAATTCTAATCCTGAAAATTTTACTTGCTTAAATCTTTCGTTTAAAAGTTCATTATATAAAACTAATTGTAAAGCTTCTTTATTTTTAGCTAGTAGTTTTGTTGTTTTGATATCGCCAATTACATATTTTCCTAATTTTGTATTAATTAATAAAATATCTAATGTACCAACATAATTTTTACCAACCATTGATAACTCACTAATGATTTCTCATCCTTCTGATTCTGGATAGTCTACACTGATCTTATTTAAAACTCATAATAATCAATCTTTCATTTCTGCATGTGTGTTAATTCCACAACATTCTATTTCAATTTTATCTTTAATAAAATTTTCAGCAATTTTATGAAGGTGTAATTTCCTATTTATTGCATTCTCTAAAATTGATCTTCCTTGTTCTGTGTTTGAAAATGAGGTGTCAAAAATATGTTGTGGTAAAAGTTCAATTAATTTAGAAACACTTGGTTTGTCTACTTGGATGCCATCTAAGTAATATGTATGTGTTCTTTCGTCAATTAAAATATCTCTTTTTAAAATACTTTCACATTTCCTCATAAAAAACACCGTCCTTGACTTTTATTATACAAAAAAAGAGTAAAATTTATTAAAATCAATTGAAAGTGTGAAAAATAATATGAAAAAAGAAATTAAACATTTAAAGCAAATGCTCTAAATGAAGCAAATGCTTATTTATTAATAAATAAGGAAGATAATAAAGCTATATTAATAGATGGAGCTTATAGCTCTGATTTAATTCTAGATTTTTTGGATAAAAACAACTTAATTTTAACTGATATTTTTATTACTCATTTTCATCATGATCATACAGTTGGAGTTGATATTATTGCATTAAAAACAGGTGCTATAATTCATTTTCATGAACTTGATTATAAATTTTTATTTAATTAAAATATTAATGGTACTCAAAATGGGCAAATTATTGATTTTGCTAATGAAGCAATAGTATTCTCTTTATTTAATGGCAATTTTAAAACTAAAATAAATGAATTTTTAATAAATGGATTACATAAAGGTCGTTATACCAAAGGAACAACATTCTAAGATGTTGATCATAAGTATTTATTTGTTGGAGACACATTATTTATAAACAGGTTTGGTTATCATAAAGCAATGTTCAAAGATTATCAAGAACATCTATTAAAAAGTATGTTTGAAGCAACTTGTAATGATGATGCATTCTTTGAATCAATAAAATCTATCGATAATAAATATAATAATTATTTAATATATCCTGGTCATTGAGCAGACGGCTTTAAACTAGAAGGAATTATTTCAAATAAAAATCACCCTTACAATAAATTAAAATAGAACACAATTGTGTTCTATTTTTTGTTTCTTTTCATTATATAAATTGTTAACTATTATTTTCTTCTTTTTAATTTTGATTTAATTCATTCGATTTTTACAAATCCTTGGTTTAGATCATGAGGTAATATTAAATTTAATATAATTCCTGTAAATGCTGCTAATCCTAATCCTGGAAGATTGAATCAACCAATATCAATTCCTTGTCCTAATACACTAAGAACTAGTCCAATTACTAATACAGTTGCAGATATAAATACATTTCTCATATTCATAAAATCTGTTTTATTTGTAATCATAATTCTTACTCCATTAATACTAATAAATCCAAACATAATCATTCCAACTCCACCCATTGCTGGATCTGGTAACATCGCAATAGTTTGGTTAACTGGTGCAATAAATGAAAGTAATATAGCAATTACAGCAGCTGTTCCAATAACTCAAACTGATGCCACTTTTGTCATTCCTACAATAGCTGTATTTTCTCCATATGTTGTGTTTGGTGGTCCACCAACAAGTCCATCAAATACAATTGATACTCCATCAGCAATTAATGTTCTATGAATACCTGGGTCTTTTACAAAATCTTTTTTAGTAATGTATCCCATAGCAATATGATCACCAATGTGTTCTGCCATTGCAATAATCGCTAATGGTGAAATTGCTAGGATTGATGGGAAGATATTTTTAGCTTCTTGTTTTCATAATCGTTTAAATGATGGATATCATTCTCATTGCTTAACATCAGTAATTTTTGATATATCCATTAAATTTGAATCTTTCATTGAGAAATGAATTATTAAACTTAAAATAAATCCTGCAGCAATTCCAATAATAACTGGAACAACTTTTGCTATCCCTTTTGCTTTTAATGTAACTATTACAGTTACCATAAATGTAAATATGGCAATTATAGCTGCTAATCATTGTGGATAAGTTTTTTTAGTTGCCGCTCAAGCGTCTGCACTTACAATACCAGCGTTAGTTAATGCTGATGGTGCTGCACTTAATCCAATAATCATAATTAATGGTCCAATTACAATCACAGGGAATATTTTTTCAATAAATTCTGTTCCTAAATAATAAACTAGAATTCCAAATAATATATAAATTAGTCCTGCAACCATAACAGCTACAAACACTGAATTTCCATATGCAGGGTAGTTAAGCCCTATTGCACTCATATATGCAAATGAACTTCCTAAATACATAGGTACTTTTGCTTTTGTTAAAACAATATAAATTAATGTTCCAACTCCTGAACAAAATAATGCCATTGATGATGTCATAACAGTTTCTTTTGCTAAACTGTTAATAATAATTGGAACTAATACTGTTGATCCAAACATTGCAAAAACGTGTTGAATTGCAAATATAAATCATTGTGCATAACTCTTTGGTTTTTCTCTTGGTTCTAACACTAAACCAATGTCTTTGATTTTTGCTTCTTCCATTTTTTCTCCTCTTTCATTGAAAATTTACAAAAAAAATAATCGTCTACAAAAGACGATTATTTGACTGTAAAAAATTCAATTTTGATTATTTGTGGACCTTTTAAAAAGTTAAATACTTGCTTTGTCATAATACCCTCCAAATAATTCTTAAGATTGATTATAGAATATTTGATTTAAAAAATCTATATTCCTGTGGAATTTAATAAAGTTTGTAACTTTTTATATTCAGGGCAATATCTTTCAACAAAATGTCAAAACTCTTTAGAGTGATTTGGATATAAAATATGTGTTAATTCATGAATAATTACATAACTGATTATTTCTTCAGTGAAATGTAATAATTTTGTATTAAAAGCAATCTTTAATTCTTTAGGTAAACAATATCCTCATTTAGCTTTCATTAATTTAACATTAACGTTTCTAAATTGAATATTCATTTTCAAACTTCAATCAATTGTTCTTGAAATAAATCAATTTTTATAATGTTTTGCTAATATACTATATAATTTTTTAATTTGTTCTTCTTGATCAAAATAATTTTTCATATAAATTTTATTATCTTCAATTTTTGATCTTGTTAAATTTTCATCAATTACTATTTCAATTTCATTATGAAATATTTTTACTCATGGTTTTAATGTATTAAAATCATAAACTGAACCAATAATATGTTGATTTTGAACTGTCACAATTTTTGATATGTTCTTATAAATAATTTTTTCGACTTCTCAGTCTGGTGTGTTAAAGGGTGCACTAATTCTTACTTTCCCTTGAACAACCCTTAAAATGATGTGTTTTTGTTCCTTATATGTGATTGTATATCTAAGATTATTGCCTTGATAAGACAATGTTTTTTTAAACTTTAAACTAGACATTGAATTTAAAGAAACAAACATCACCATCTTGCATTACATAACTCTTACCTTCAAGACGCATTTTTCCAGATTCTTTAACTTTCTTTTCATCTCCTAAATCAAATAGATCTTGAACATTATAAATATCAGCTTTAATAAATCCTCTTTCAAAGTCAGTATGAATAACTCCTGCACATTGAGGTGCTGTTCAGCCTTTTTTATATTGTCAACTTCTTGCTTCTTGTGGTCCGGCTGTAAAATAAGTTTCTAAGTTTAATGCTTCATAGGCTGCTTTAATAACTTGTTCTAATCCGGAATACTTAACTCCTAAATCATTTAAGAATTCAGTTTTTTCTTCAGGTGTTGCTTCACTTAAATCTTCTTCAATTTTTGCACAGATTTTTACAACTGATGCATTATTGTTTTTTGCAAACTCTTTTACTTGTTTAACATATTCGTTATCTTCCATTAATTCATCATCTTTAACATTAGCAACGTAAATAAAAGTTTTAGCTGTTAAGAATTGGAATCCCTTTAATATTTTTGATTCTTCTTCATCTAATTCTAAAGTATTTAATAATTTATTTTGATCTAAGCATGCTTCAGCTTTTATTAATACTTCCATTTCAGCTGCAAATGTTTTATCTCCTCCACGAACTTTTGGAGTAATTCTTTCAATACGTTTTTTAATTGTAAATTGATCAGATAACATTAATTCTAAATTAATTATTTCAATATCTCTAATAGGATCAACACTGCCTTCAACGTGAGTTATATCTTTGTTATCAAAACATCTAACAACTTCACAAATTGCATCTGTTTCTCTAATATTAGCTAAAAAGGCATTTCCTAATCCTTCACCTTTTGAAGCTCCTGCAATTAACCCTGCAATATCAACAAATTCAATTGTTGTTGCTATTTTCTTTTTAGAACTAAATATTTCAAAGATTTTATCTAATCTTTCATCTGGTACTTCTACAACTCCAATGTTTGGTTCAATTGTTGCAAATGGATAATTTGCTGCTTCTACTTTTGAATTTGTAATTGCATTAAATAAAGTTGATTTACCAACATTTGGTAATCCTACAATTCCTACTTTTAAACTCATGACTATTCTCCTTTAATTTTTATTATTTGTTTTATTTGTTTATCTAAAATATTTCTTCGTAATTCAATGAAAAGATCAAATCGATCTGTACTTCTAAATTTGTAAAATGCTCCAATGCGAATTAATTCTCATTTAATTGTTCCACTGGGATGCGCTTTTTTGAAAATAACAATATCTCGTACTTCTAATTCACTATGCATGTTTTTTACCACTTTCTTTAACTATTCTTGCATACTCTCTTGGATATAAATCTGGTGTTGATTTAGTTTTTGTATAAAACAAGTTAATTCTTTCACCAAAACCTGTATCTTTTAAAATTTGTTTAGCTGTTAAAGTTACTTTTAATTTTTCAGCTATATTTTTTGAATTCAAGATTTCTTCATCTGCTTTAGGTCCTTTTAATAAAATAACTTTTCCTTCAATTTTTGTAAATCTAACACCTAATTCTAAAATTACATCAAGATAAGCTACTGCTCTAGAAATAACAATATCATAATGCTCGTTTTCAATTCTTGCTAATTCTTCAGCTCTTACGTGTTTTGCAGTAATTTTTTTTAAATTTAACTTCTCTATCAATATATTTAAAAAATTTACTTTTTTATTATTTGAATCAATTAATGTAATTTCTATTTCAGGGAAAAATATTTTTAATACTATTCCTGGAAAACCAGGACCTGTTCCTATATCAATAATTTTTTCATTACTTAGTTTGTGTTCTTTTGTAAATAGTAAAGAATCTAAGAAATGTTTTTCATAAACCTCTTTTTCACTTGTAATTCTTGTTAAATTATATTTTGCATTTTCTGCTAAAAGGATTTTGTAATATTTATCCAATTTTATTTTTATTGTTTCTGAGGGTGCAAAGCCAAGATTACTTTCAAAAATTTTTCAATTATTAAACAACTTTGGCACCTTCATTTCTTTTTTAACTTAAATTATTATAGCATATAGCGAGTTTCTTTATATCAATACAAAATAAATGTATACTTTGTATATTGCTCAAAATAAAAAAATAAAAATAAACAAATTTTTTGTTCATTTATCATCTTATATAACTTATGGAAATCTAGCTAAGGCAGCAAAGTATGAAATATTAACTTCTTTATAGTTAACTTCAACATTATTAAATGTTAAATTCTTTGTTGTGCATCCTTCTGCTACTAACTTAACTTTATAACCTTTTTCATAAGTACTTCTGACTGTTGTATCAACGCACATATGAGTCATTATTCCACAGATAGTTAAATTTGTTATTTCATGCAAATCTAAAACTTTTTTAATTTTGTATTCATAAATGAATCTAGTTCATTTTTTATTACCACTTTAACAAGTTCAGTATTAAAATCTTTATCAATCTCAATACCATTTGTATTGGGCAAAAAAATAAAGCATTTTCACTATTTATATGTTTAATATAAATTATTATTTCATTATTTTCATGTGCCTGATTGTTCTAGTTTTAAAATTTTATTTAGTGTTTTTTCAGTATTCTTTAGTTCAATTTTCCCATTAGGGAAATAGTAATTTTGAACGTCAATTATTATTAATGCATTTTTATATTCTTATTATTACAATTATGACATTATAATTTGATAATTTTTGTTTTTTATAAAAGAAAATAAAAAAGAAAGCACCATGCTTTCTTTTAAAATTAAAATAAATTTTTTCTTGCTTTTAAGAAGTAGTCAACTCCACTGTATAAACTAAATGCAACAGCAATATACATTGGAATTAAAACTAATTGTTCTTGTCATACTTCAAAATTAAATGTAAATGAACTAACAAAAAATAATAATGATAATCCTATCATTTGAAAAATTGTTTTTAATTTACCAAATATTCCAGCAGATAAAGTTACACCTTTTGAGCTTAAAATCATTCGAATGAAATCAACAAATATATCTCTTAAAATTAATATTAAAGTTATTCAAACAGAAATGATTGAAATACTTGATGCAAATAATATTAAGACTGAGTTAACTAATAATTTATCAGCAATTGGATCAAATAATTTACCAAAGTCTGTAACTTGATTATTTTTTCTTGCTAAATATCCATCTAAAAAGTCTGTAAAACTAGCAACAATAAATACAACACCCGCTAATAACATAGTTAAAGTTATTTTAAAAGTTGAGTCAGCATTTCCTACAATTCAATTTTTATCTCAGTGGTATATATTTGCGATAACTAACATAAAAACTACTGGTACAAGTAATAATCTTATAAGTGTTAATATGTTAGGCAGATTTCATTTTTGTTTTTGATTCATTTTCTAATTCCTTAAGTTCTTGATCTTCTTTTGCAGCCATTCAGTTATTAACTTTCATAGCTTTATCAATTTCACCTTCAAACCCGTTTTTAAATGGGCGTTTAATGAACATTCTTTCTTGTATTAATCATACAATAAAAGTTGCTGCCAAAGTCACAATAAATATAATTGTGAACATCATTCCACCATTTGTAACTCAATTCATATCTCTTTCATCTAATAATTGTGGTGCTAAAAATACTAATAGTCCACATATTGTAAAAAACATGAATAATGTTGTAGATATAATTGCTGATTGTCAAAAGAATTTAACTTTGCTAACTTTTACTTTACCTGTTTTTCTATTAATCATTGCAGCAATCATTAAGATTGAAAGAACAATAAATATTAAAATAACACAAACTGAAGACATGATACCAATATAAAACATTGGAGCAGTTAAATATTCAATATATATATCTCCGCTTAAAAACGGATCAGTTCCAATACCATTTCAATTACCATGTTTAGTTAATGCTCCAATTAAAATTAAAACTACATAGAATGTTGATGATATTGCTGCTTGTGTAAGTGCTGATTTTTTAAATCCATTTTTTCCTTCTTTTAAATACATTAATTTTATATTGTGATCAGATAGTAAATTTGATGTACCAAAATGAGTAAACATATTAATGTTTAATATACAAATTAAAAATAGAATTATGTAAACAACTGTAGAAGCTGCTTTTTTTGCTCTAGCTGATGGATGTTGACTGAACCCTGAAAATATTTGCATTAAAACAGCTTTAACACTACCATTCCCACCTAAGAAGAGTGATAATGCCATCAATACATAAAATAATGTGATAAATACTAAACCTGAAATAATTGCAATTGGAACTACTTCTTTATGTTTTGCACTTTTTTGAGTATTGGCTGTAAATATATATCCATCAAATGAGAATAAAATAGCACCCATACCACCTAAGAAGTTCATAAACATTAAATCTGTTCCTTGAGCCATACACATTCCATTTCCTGTTGGATTAGATCCAATGATTGCAATAATAAATCCTGCAAAGAATGCGATGATTAGCGGAATAAACTTAATAAATATTGCAACAAACTGCATTTTTCTAGAAATATTTGCTGCATAAATATTAACAAATGCAAATAATACAAATAATAAAATACCTACAATTATATAAATACTTAATAAAGCACCTGGATCAGGGGTTATACCAGTGAACACAAAAAAGTATGCAATAGTTAAACTTACAAAAATTGATTGGTAAGCTGGCATATAAATTGTTGTATATAATATTGAAACAAATGATGCAAATTTTCTGTTAATAAATAATTTACATCAGTTACTTACTGTACCATTTCCTTCTTTTTCTGTTGATTTAGCTATTTCCATAAAAACAACAATTGAAATAACGCAAACCATTCCAATTGCAAGTCATAAAACAGTTGCTATTCATGGACTCTTTGTTTGATCAATTAATTCTTTATTTTTTACATAAATTCCTGAACCTATACAAATTCCTATGATTAGTAAGAACAAGTACCAAAACTCATAAACTTTTGAACTTTTGTTTTTTTTCTTGAACATATATTCTTTCTTTCCTTATTTTTTTATTTTTAGTGAGTTATAAGAAAATGTATCAAAAAAAAGATAACAAAACAAGGAAAAATAAAAAGGCACACCTATAGTGTGCTTAATTTAAATAATTATTTAAGTTTTAGCGCTGTTTCTAGCGCAATTTCAACCATTTGCATGAAATTGTTTTGTCTTTCTTCAGCTGTTGTTACTTCTTTTGTTACTAAGTTGTCTGAAACTGTTAATAAACAAGCAGCTTGTTTTTTTGCTTTAATTGCATTTGCAAATAATGCAACAGATTCCATTTCAACAACATCTAAATTATTTTCTTTAACAAACTCCATAACATCACCATGACGATAGAATACATCAGATGAGTGAGCTCTTCCTGTTAAAGTTTTAATTTTGTGTTCTTCTGCAACTTTTTGAATTAAAGAATAAAGTTTTTCTCCTGCTTTAATTACTTTGTCATCAATGTTCGCAGCAATTTTTGCATAATTACTATCACTATAAGCTTCTTTGACATTATAAACATCATAAACTTTGATTTCTTTTTTATAACTTCCTGCTGATCCTATTCTTATAATATTCTGAACATCATAAAAGTTAAAGAATTCATATGAATAAATTCCAATGCTTGGGCATCCCATTCCGCTTCCTGCAATAGTTACTTTAACTCCTTTGTAAGTTCCAGTATACATAAGCATATTTCTTACTTCATTAACTAACTTAACATTTTCTAAATATGTTTCAGCAATTTTTTTAGCTCTTAATGGGTCTCCTGGCATTAAAACTGTTTTTGCAATATCTTCTTTTTTTGCGCTAATGTGTGGTGACATTTTAAAAATCCTCTTCTTCCTTTAAATATATTTTATCTTAATGTTTTGTCAAATGGTACACCACTTGCTTGTGGTGGTAAAGATCATTTTGATGCTATTACCATTACAACTAATGACATGATAAATGGAAGTGCTCTTGGTAATGCATTTAATCCTGTAATTTTTTGACCAATACTAAATAGAATTGAGAATACAATTGAGAACATTAAGATTAAACTTACTTTTCATTGACCAATAATCATAATTGCTAATGCAATAAATCCTAGTCCTTGTACACTACCATTAAAGTTTTGAAGTGATTGAGTAATTACAAACATTGTTCCTGCTAATCCTGCAATAGCACCAGAAATAGTAATACAAATAAATCTATATTTATTTACTTTAATTCCTGCTGCATCTAAAGCTTGTGGATTTTCACCAGCTGCTATATGTCTAGTTCCAACTTTTGTAAAAGTAAAGTATAATCCTAATGCAAATGTTGCTAATAAGATAACTACAGCATATCCAATGAAATAATTAAATGATATCAATTTTGGACTTAATGATCCAAGAATTGTACCTCCAGTTCCAAATCCTTCAATATGTACTATAAATAATGCAATTCCTTGTGCAAGTAAATTAATAACAGTACCAGAAATTATTTGATCTGTTTCTAATTTTAAAACCATTAATGTTTGTAATAGTGAGAATAAACTTGCTACAACCATTGAGAAACATGCTCCAAATATTAAATATAAAATATGCAATTCTTCATAATTAGTTGTTGTTTTCTTAATCATGAATGAAAATGATACGTATGCTAAAGCACCAATAGTCATAAATCCTTCAATTCCTAAGTTAATAACTCCTGATCTTTCTGAAAACATTCCTGAGATAGTTCCTAAAGTGAAAACTACAAAAAAACCTAATGCTAGACTAAATATTGCTTCCATAAAGTTTTACTACCTCCATTTGCTTTTCTAATAATTGAATTTTTAAGTTTTCAATTTTTATTTTTTTAAATGTTTGTGATGCTTTAGTTTGTTTTAATTTTTTAATTTCATTTAAGTATTCTTGTTTTACCTCTTTTAAATATTTGTTAGCATCTTTTTTTGCTTTTATATAAGCATTCTTAATTTTAATAACATCTTTTTCTTGTTTGTCGATTAAAGCAATTGCCTTATCTTCTAGTTTTGTTTTTTTAGAAATTAAATTATCTCTTTGATCTTTTGATTCAGCTTTTATGCTTTTATCAATATTTTGAATCTCTGAAGATAAGATTACAACTTTATTTAAAACAGGGAACGTTGCTAGATTATATCGATCAGTATGAACAAATTTTAAACCGCTAATTGAATTTTCTTTGTATCTCTCTAATTCATTATCAATATAAATTCGTTTTTCATTTTTTAAATCTTTAATCTTACTTTTAATTTTTGATAATTTAAAGTTTTTCAATTCAATATAATTTTCTTTTAAATTAGTTAATTCATTTATTAATTTTTCATCTTTTGTATTAGCTTTTAATAAATCTTTTACTTGTTTGATTTCTGCTTTTTCTTTTTCTAACTGTTTTCCAAATAAAATAGCTAGTTTTTCGTATTTTGCTTTTCTAATACTTGTATTAATAGTTTTAATTTGTAATTTAAAATGTGAATTTCTAATTTTAAAAATCATTATATTAATATACTTTATCGTATTAATTTTCATTAATAGTAAGTACATTGTTGAGAATAGAATAATTATTCCAAATAATAAGTCAGATGTTTCTGCTGGCAATCCCATGTATTGAGGTGAATTCATAGTTAATTGAATTCCATCTTTTAAAATAGCTCACAGTATTGCCACAGGAATAATTCCTAAGAAATTGTTAAATGCAACTAATGCAATTGGAATACCATCAAATCCTAACAACGGCATAATATCATTTGTAACTGATATATTACTTTTTAATCCAAAGTAATAGAAGAAACCAGCTGCTGATATAAATATCCCTTGTAGTACAGTAACTCCAATGATAAATGTATTAGTTTTAATTCCTGCATATTTAGCTGCAGTTGACTGCATACCTACTACTTTATATTTATAACCAACTGTTGTTGTTTCACAAACAACAAATACAGTAATTACTGAAACTAAAGCAATTATAATTGCAAATACTCATAAATATGAACCAAATACTTCTGGTAAATTCGGTGAGTTAACTTGTGTTTCAAATTTAACAAATAAGAAGTATTTTAATAAGTATCATAAAATTCAGTTTATAACGATTGATGTCGCTACTTCATGGATATTAAATAGCACTTTTAAAATCCCTGTAAGTGATGACACTATTGCTCCTGCTATAATAAATATCAAGAACAATACTATTCCATACCCACCTGCTAAATTAGAAAAATCTGATCCACCAGTTATTGCACTTAAAAACATATAAGTAATTAGCAGACCTCCAAGTGCTTGTCCACTACCACCCATGTTAAATAACTTAACTCTAAATCCTAATGCAAGTCCTAGACCTAATAATATAAATACTGCTAGTAGAATAACTGTTTCTTCTGGATATACTGGTTCAGCAAATGGTTTGATAAGGCTACTAAATATAAATCCAAACCCGTTCATTCCAAAACAGTATAAGAATATAATTCCACATAATAAACCAAGAATAATTGAAATGAAGGAAACTTTTACATAAGATGTTTTTGTCTTAAATGTAGTTGATTTTACATACGCGATTGACTTTGTTTTAAATTTTCAATGATTAATCTTTTTCATAACTACGCCACCACTGATGAAATCATCATTTTCCCTACTATTTCTCTTGTTGCTGATTTACCTGAAACTTCTCCAACTACATTACCTGAATTTAATACGATAATTCGATCAGAAAGTTGTAATATTTCTGAAAGCTCATATGAAACTAAAATAATTGCTTTTCCTTCATCTTTTGCTTTAAGTATTTCAGTATGTATAAATTCTACTGAACCAACATCTAATCCTCTTGTGGGTTGGAAAATTATAATAAATTGAGTATCTCTTGTTAATTCTCTACCAATAATCATTTTTTGTTGATTACCACCAGATAATTGTCTTGCAATTGCAAATCCTGAATCAGCGTTTCTAACATCAAATTTTCCAATTATTTCTTGTGCATTTGTTTGCATTGCTGTTTTGTTAATAAAACCATGTCTACTATATTTTTTAGTTGAGATGTCCTGAAGTGCTACATTTGTTATTAAGTTAGCATCTAGAACTAACCCAAACTTATGTCTATCTTCTGGGATAAATCCCATTTTATGTTGGATATATCTTTTATTAATAGAATCATTGGTTATATTTTTACCATTTATTATTATTTTTCCACTTTCAGCTTTCACCATCCCACTTATTGCTTCAGCTAGTTCGATTTGACCGTTTCCCTCAACTCCCGCAATACCTAAAATTTCTCCAGCTTTAATTTTTGTTGAAAAATTCTTTAATCCTAATACTTTATTATTACTATGTTTTTTAACACTTAAGTTTTTAATAACAATTAAATCATCATTATTATTTTGTTTATGTTGGTTTTTAATCTCAATAATTTTTCTACCAACCATGGCTTCAGCTAGTTTACTTGATGATGTCTTTTTAACATTATATGTCCCAACATATTGGCCTTTTCTAATAATTGTTGCTCTATCAGCTACTTCTTTAATTTCAGCCATTTTGTGAGTAATTAGAATAATTGTTTTACCCATAGCTTTTAATTCTTTAATAACTTTTAGAAGTCCTTCAATTTCAGATGGAGTTAAAACCGCTGTTGGTTCATCAAAAACCATAATTTCTGCTTTTCGATAAAGGATTTTTAAAATCTCAATTCTTTGTTTCATCCCAACTGAAATATCTTTAACTTTAGCATTCAAGTCTACTTCAAGATTATATTCTTTCATGATCTTAGTTAAATCTTCAATAATTTTTTTCTTATTAATAACTTGTTTGTATTTTGTTTCTTCAACTCCAAGGATTATATTTTTTCAAACTGGAAAGATATCAACCAATTTAAAATGTTGGTGAACCATTCCAATCCCTAGTTTTGTTGCCTTAACTGGTGAAGATATAATTTCTTCTCTTTCATTAATAAAAATGTTTCCTTCTGTTGGTTCATAAATACCAAATAGAATTGACATTAATGTTGATTTTCCTGCTCCATTTTCACCCATTAGAGCATGAACCTCACCTTTTAAAACTTCTAAATTAATATTTTTATTAGCAACAATTTTTTTATTGAAAATCATTGAAATATTTTTCATCTCTACTGCATTAATATTTTTCATGATTCTCCTTTTATTTATTTTTTATCATTGTTTCTGTTGTCATATTACTTGTTATTGTTTTTGCATAATCTACAACAACATCATTAGCAATAATTGTTCCTAATGATGGTATTATTTTATTAATATATTTTGAAAATAAACTTTTTGATGCTTCAGTTAGTGCTTTTGATGAAAAGTATGTTTTAACCTTTTCAGCAATTTCTTCTTCAAGTAAATTTGCTCCCCCAGCTGACATTGTTCCATTTACTCAAACATCTCCACCAATTCAAGTTTCATTTTGGGCAATATCAACATCAATAAATGCTGTTGTACCGTCTTCTTTTTTAACTTCTTTTGTTAGTTGAATTTTGTCTGAGTATTTTTCACTTACATTTTTTAGAATATCTGGATATTCTTCATTATTTATTCATTCAGGTGTATGTGCTAATGAAACTATAGCTGCATTTTTTAAATCTTTTTCTGCTGATGTTATAAATCTATTTTCAGCATCTTTACCATATGATTCTGCTTGGTTAGTATCAACACCAATAACTTTTCATGATTGATCATAACTAATCGCATCAGAAGTTTCTGGTCCTGCTACAGGCATTATTATATTTGGTTTAACTGATTTTGATTTATCTGTTAAATTATCTAAAACTAATTTTGATTGACCGATTAAAAAACTATTTGAAAATCAAGTTGTATCATCTTTTGACTTTGGATATTCATTTTGTGCTTTTCTAACAGTTACTTTCTTAGCAACATCATGATCAATTCCAAATGTATCTAAAAATGCTTCATCACTTTTAAATTCATTATAGACTTCAATAGAAGCTAAGAACCCTACAATAAAGTTATCAACTGAACCAGAGTTTGAAACCCCTCCATATGAACCTAATGAGATTGTGTTATTTGAATAGTTTTCATTTTTTAAAGATCAAATGATTGAAGACATTCCTGCATAAAATCCTGAAACATCTCCTCTAAAAACAACACCAACTTCATTTTCAGCTGCGCTATTTGAATCTAAAATAATTGTTGACCCATAACCATGCATGATTTTAGCACCATTATGTTCACCTTCACTAGGCATTGCATGGTGAAACCCTGGTAGTAATAAAGTTTTAGCACCATTACTTCTAGCAGATTTGTATGCTCTTTTCATAGTTTTTGGTGCTGTTGAATCAGGTTGAATATAACCTATTTTTTTATCAATTCCCAAAATTTCTTTTGTAAACTCTGTACCAGCTTCATAAGTCGATTGATTAAATGATTTATCATCGACTTTACCTGAATCTGTTATTAAATATATTCCACCGAAATGTTTATCTGTTTCACATGAAACAACGGTAGTCAAGGTTGTTGTTGTTATTGTTGTACTTAATAAAGTTAACAATAGTTTTTTCATATTTACCCCTTTCCAAACAAAAAAGAAAAGGAAGTTTTTTTTAATAAAAAACTTCCATGATTATAGTATCTGGATAGGTCCAAACGCAGGTCGACAACCCATTATGTTGTCATGTATAATTTTTTTCTTTCTTCAATTGTTCATTTTTATTATAACTTATCTTAATTTATTATACAAACATAAAAAAGACACCTATGGTGTCTTAAGATTATTTTTTAACTTTTTTTAATCCTGTTCATTTAGTATTTGTCATTGTTTCTTTTAAGTGTTTGTTTGCTTTAAATTTAACAGTGTTTGAAGCAGATATTTTAATAGTTTTACCTGTTAATGGGTTGATTCCTTTTTTAGCTTCTTTATGAACTTTTGATAATTTACCAAAGTTATTAATTGTGATTTCTTCATTTTTTGTTAATCTATCAGCCATAATATTAAATGCTAGGTCAACAATTTCTTTAACTGATTTTTTACTAAAGTCTGAATATTTTTCTTCTAACTTAACTAAAATATCTTTTTTAGAAACTTGATCATAATGTTTTTTAATCACATAAGTTATTCCTGCTTTTTTAGTTGCAACTGATTTAACTTTTTCAACTTTAACTTCAGCAGTTTTTGGTGCTTCAGCTTTTTTAGTTACTAGTTTTGCAGCAACTTTAGCTTTTGGTTTTTCTTCAATTTTAACTTCTTCAACTTTTGGTTCAGCTACTTTTTTAGTTGCGGGTTTTTTAGCAGCTTTTGGTTTTTTAACAACTACTTCTTCTTCTAATTTTTCTTCTAATTTGATAACTTCTTTAACTACTTCAGGTGCAGTTGTAGAACCTGCTTCAGATAAAATTTTGTTAATTCTATTTTCTTTTGCAAAACTCATAATAAGTAAGATTACTAAGAAAATAATTCCAACAATAGCAATTCAGTTAATTAGTAAATCTCAGAATATTGGTAATAGGAAAGTTTTGTATCCTTCAGTTCCTGTAGCAGCAACTAATTTAAATTGTAAAATTGATTTAAATCCCATTGGCCCTTGGAAGAAATGACTTAGTCCTTTACTTCCTGTGAATCAAGCATCAACAATGTATTTACTTTCTATAAGATTAGTTCCTTGAATTGTTTTTGCTCAATCAGCTGTTCCATTTAACACTTGATTTGCCAATTTTAAAGCAACGATTAAAGCGATAAATAAAACTAAAAGAAATATTAATGCGATTGATCTTGTATGCTTTTTATTTCTCATTTCTATTGACATATTTATGCCTCCTTCTTTTGTATATAATTATAAACAAATATTTTATTGTTTGACCTTTTAGTGGTATATTTACTTGTTTGCGTAAGAGTTTTTAAGGTAAAATAGCAACATTTGTATATCTGCAGGGTTAACTCCAGTGATTCTTGAGGCTTGTCCAATATTTAAAGGTTTAACTTTTTTTAATTTTTGTCGAGCTTCTGTTGCTAGATTTTCTACCTTATCATAGTCAATATCTAGTGGTATTTTTTTCTTTTCAAGCTTAATCAATCTTTCAACTGTTTGTCTTTCTGTTTTAACATAACCTGCAAATCTAGTTTCAATAACAATTGATTGCAATTGATTATTTTTTAATTCTTTTAAACAGTCAACATAAGGAATCATAACATCAATATTAACTGTTGGAATTTTTAAAATTTCAATTCCACTATATCCATGTTTTAAATCTGCTTGTCCTAACTCTTTTAGTTTTATAGCAAGTTCAGATTTTGGTGTAAACCTAACTTCTTCTAGCTGATTTATTGCATCATTAATTTGTTTTGTATATGTTAGATAAGCATTATATTCTTGTTCTGTTATTAAACCAATTTCATAACCTTTATCTTTTAATCTAGCTTCTGCATTATCATTTCTTAATAATAATCTATGTTCAGCTCGACTTGTTAATAATCGATATGGTTCTCAAACACCTTTGTTAATTAAATCATCAATCATCACACCAATATAAGCTTCATCTCTTCTTAAAATTAATGGTTCTAATCCATCAATTTTTCTTGATGCATTAATTCCTGCCATTAATCCTTGACCAGCAGCTTCTTCATATCCACTAGTTCCATTAATTTGTCCAGCAGTAAATAAATTTTTAATGTTTTTTAATTCAAGTGATGGGTTTAATTGCATTGGATTTATGCAGTCATATTCAATTGCATATGCTCATGCTTTAACTTCAGCTTTTTCAAACCCAGGTAAAGATCTAATCATTAATAATTGCACGTCTGTTGGCATTGATGTTGAGAAGCCTTGAATGTATCAAGCATCTCCTTTTAATGATTCTGGTTCAATAAAAATTTGATGAGTTTCTTTTGAAGCAAATCTTACAATTTTATCTTCAAAACTTGGGCAATATCTTGGTCCTATTGATTCAATTTTCCCTGAATACATTGCTGATTTTGTTAAGTTCTCTTCAATTATTTTTTTAGTTTCTGGTGTTGAATGAATTAAATAACAAAGTTCTTGGTTTTCTAAAGGAGTATATAAATCAGTTGAAAAACTAAAAGCTAGTTTTGCATCTGTTCCTGGTTCTTTGATTGCTTTTGAAAGATTCACTGAGTTTTTATATATTCTTGGAGGTGTTCCTGTTTTAAATCTAAATAATTCAATACCTGCATTTTTTAGTGATTCGCTTATTCCATTAGATGTTGGTTCTTCATTTGGTCCTGAAGAAAATTTTTCATATCCAGTTAGAATTTCAGATTTCAAATAAGTTCCTGTTGTTAAAATAACAGCATTTGATTTAACTACTTCACCATTATTTAAAACAACACCTTTAACAGCATTATCTTCAATAATAAGATCAGATGCAATTGCTTCAATTAATTCAAGGTTGTTTTGTTCTAGAACAACTTTTTGCATGTATTTTGCATATTCAACTTTATCAGATTGAACTCTTAACGCTCAAACACCAGGTCCTCTTGAAGAGTTTAATAATTTAGTTTGTAACGCTGTTTTATCAGCAGCTTTGGCCATTTCACCACCTAATGCATCAATTTCTCTAACAACAATCCCTTTTGCTGGCCCACCAATACTAGGATTACATGGCATTGCGGCAATTCTGTCTTTGTATAGATTAATTAAAGCTGTTTTTTTGTTAAGTCTTGCAGCTGCTAATGCTCCTTCAACACCAGCGTGTCCACCACCAATAACAATTACATCAAATTGTTTGCTCATATGAATCTTCCTTTCTAGTTTTTATATCTATTTAATTTTAGCCTTTTTTGTTTTTTTAACAAGTATAGTATTATTGGTTTACAAAAAAATGGAGGTTCACTCCATTTTAATTATTCTTCAATGTCTAGATCTTCTACTTTAATGTCGATGATTTCACCTTTTTTGATTTTTTCATCTTCTTTAGCCATTCTGTTTTTTTGTTCTAAAACTTCTTCTGGTAATTTTTTGTTTTTATTAATGTATTCGATTTGTTCTGCAGTAATTGTTTCAAGTACTCTTAATGATTCTGCTAATAATTCTAATGTATGCATATTTTCTTTAATAATTTTTAAAGCAATTTTATATGATTCTTCAAGAATTTTTGAGATTTCAGCATCAATTCTAGCTGCTGTATCATCAGAATACGTACCTTCCATTTTACCGTATGATTCTTCAGCCATTGTTAAGAATTTTGTCATTCCTAAACTTGACATCCCGAATTGTACAACCATTCTTCTAGCAATGTTTGTTGCTTTATCTAAGTCGTCATGTGCTCCTGTCGTTACGTTTTCTTTTCCAAACATAATTTCTTCAGCAGCTCTACCACCTAAGTATCCAGCAATAGTTGCAAATAAGTCTTTTTTAGATGAGAATACAGTTTCATCTTTTGGAGTCATAATTGTATATCCTCCAGCATTACCACGAGGAATAATTGTAACTTTTTGTACTTTAGAAGCACTATCTAGTTTTAATCCAATTAATGCGTGTCCTGATTCATGGTATGAAACGATATCTTTATCTTGTTTAGTCATTGCACGTGATTTTTTAGCTGGACCACCAACTACACGATCAATAGCTTCATCAATTTCAGTAATTGTGATAATGTCACGTTTTTCTCTAACCATTAAAATAGCAGCTTCGTTTAAAACGTTTTCTAATTGAGCTCCAGAGAATCCAGGAGTTCTTTCAGCAACTCTATATCAATCAACTAAACTATCAATTTTTTTACCTTTAGCGTGTAATTCTAAAATAGCTTTACGTTCTTTAATATCTGGTAATGATACTTGAATAACTCTATCAAAACGACCTGGTCTTAATAAGGCAGGGTCAAGAACATCAGCACGGTTTGTTGCAGCCATAACAATAATTCCTGAGTTAGTACCAAATCCATCCATTTCAACTAGTAATTGGTTCAATGTTTGTTCATTTCCACCTGAACCCATACCATTATTTCTTTTTCTACCAACTGCATCAATTTCATCAATGAAAATAATTGCAGGTGCTGATTTTTTAGCATCGTTAAACATTTCACGAACACGACTTGCTCCAACACCAACAAACATTTCTTCAAATTCTGATCCAGCAATTGAGAAGAATGAAACTCCAGCTTCTCCAGCGACAGCTTTAGCAAGTAAAGTTTTACCTGTTCCTGGTGGACCTTCCATTAAAACTCCTTTTGGAGCTCTTGCACCTGCTTCAGCATATTTAGCAGGGAATTTTAAGTAATCTACAAGTTCTACTAATTCTGACTTTTCTTCTTCAATTCCAGCAACGTTCGCAAATTTAACATCAGATTTTTCAGCACGAGCTCTATTTTTACCCATACCAAAGATATTACCTGGTCCTGCTCCAGCTCCTGAAGAGCTTTTCATCATAAATCAAATAATTCCACCAAATAATAATACATAAATTAATAATGGTGCTAATGATACTAATAATGCCATACCAACAGATCCTTGGTATAAAAGCGCTGGTCAAGGATAAGGCCCTTTTCCCATAATGTCTATAAATTCTTCTTTTCCTAAATAAGCAACAAAGTTAACAAATTTACCTGATGCTGCATCTAAATAAGCTCCTTTAACAACTATTGTTCCATTAGAACCATAATAAACGATTACATTTTTTCAATGATCATCAGCTTTTGGATTTATATTAGGTGCATTTGCAGTTATTCATTCTTTAAATGTTACACCACTTATAACTTGCGTTGTACCTTTAACAGTAACTGCAATAATAATAATTGTTACTATAATAGCTAGCAAAATTATTAGTCAAAATCATAAGGTAGACTTTCTTTTTTTAGCGTTCATTTATTTCCTCCCTCTCAAGATTTTTGTTCTATATTAATAATACCATTATTTGCTATATTACTCTACTTAATGGTATTTAAGATTTTCTTTGATTTTACATTAAAAACAACAGCTTTCAACATTCTATTTTTATATCTTATTTTTTTATCAATTAAATATCTGTTTGCGCGTTTACCAAACGCGTAAGTTGTTAACTTATAATTTGTAAAATCGTTTGAAATAACATAAGGATATTTTTCTTCATTTTTTTTAATTGCATTAACTAAATCTAATCAGTTAATAAATTCTTCAGAAAGATACAAATCTTCTTTTGAATTAATAATAAAAGTTTTAGGTTTTATCATATTTGCTTCAATTAAAAATAAGTTTTCATAATCTTTAATAATATAAAATTCTCCAATTTTAATTTCTCAAAATACTTTTTGTGAATATTTAATATTTTTTGCAATTTCAAAAATTGTTTTATTACTTCGGTTTTGAACAATAGAATCTTTGTTAATTAATTCTAATCATTTATATATTGATCTTTGAATAAATTCTAAGTTTTTATCAACTAGGTTTTTATTAATTTTAAGTTCATCAGCAGACATATTATTGTTTACATATCAATCAACTTCAAGATTCATTTTTTCTAGTTCTTTATTTAACTTTTTAATTTCTTTTTCTATGTCTAAAAAAGAATCTTCAGACAATTTAGCTCGGATTTCATTTCGCTTATAATTTGTATCTTCATTTGTTGAATCAAATGCATAACTAACATTATCTTTTATTAGAGATTTATAAATATCTGATTTTAAAATATCAAGCATTGGTCTTACAATGGTTAACCCTTTATAAATTGTTGTTTTATTTAATCCATAAAATTTAACATAACTTTTTCTTTTTTTTTGAAGTAAAAAAGTTTCAATTAAATCATTTTTATTATGTGCAACTAACACGTTTTTAATGTTATGTTTTTTAGACATTTCTAAGAAAAAATCATATCTTATTGTTCTTGCTCAGCTTTCAAAATTTTCTTTCAAATGATTATAGTTTTGTTTTACATCTAAGATTTCTAATTTTAAATTATGTTTTTCACAAAAATTAGAAACAATTTTTTGATCAATATTTGAATCTTTTCTAAAATTGTAATTAACATGACAAACAACAATGTTTTGAATATTCATTTTAACTAATTCATTAAGCATAAAAATGCTGTCAGGCCCTCCAGAAACAGCAACTAAATATAAAAATGAATTATTTAATTTAAATTTTCCCATTTTGTTAATCCTTAAAATATTTTAAAAGTTCATTTGTATAAGATTCATCATCTTTGTGTGCAATTAAAGGTGTTATGATATGCATTCCTTCATTACCTTCTAATATTGCATCAATTAAAACTGTTTTAGCTTCATCATTAGCTTTTGAATGCACAAACTGCATTCTTTTTGGTGCAAATTTATATTTATATAATAAGTTAATAATTTCATCAATTCTTTCAGGTCTATGAACTAATGTAAATAATCCACCATTTTTCAATATTAAACCTGCATTCTTAATAATTTCTTCAAGTGTTATTAAAGTTTCATGTCTAGCATTAACAACTTCTTCACTTACCTTTTTAACTTTAGATTCTTCATGTTTTTTAAAGAATGGCGGATTACAAATTACTGCATCAAATTTATTTGCCATTGCTTTTGCATAATCTTTAATATCAGCATTAACAATCTCAATTTGATCTTCTAACTTATTAAGTTTTACGTTTTCTCTTGCTAATTTAGCTGCTTTAGTTTGAATTTCAACACCTGTAATCTTTGCATTTGTATATTTAGTTAAGATTAGTGGGATAACAGCATTGTTAGTTCCAAAATCAATAATCTTTTTAATTCCACTTTTGTAATTAAAAAATCTTGCAATTAAAATACTATCTAACGTAAAGTTAAACATTTCAGAATCTTGATAAATTTTACGGTTTTCATAACCCAATAGATCGTTTAAAATTTTCATTAAATAACCTCACTAAGATGTATTAGAAAAACATCGATTGCTAAGTTTGTTTGAAAAGTAAATTTTAAGTCATAAATTAGTTTAAGTGTTGCTTCAGCAATATTTAAATACTTTTTAACAATTGTTTTTGAATACGCTTCTTCTAACATTGCAATTAATTCAGATTTATCAAGTTTTTTTAATTCAGCGTTTGCTAATAGAATTGAGTTTTTGTCTCTTTCTAAAATCTCTTTGATTAAGTTTTGTTTTTCACTTAAAGTATTTTCATTTTCTAAAACAATTAATTTACATCTAGATTTTATTGTTGATAAAACCTGACTTTTGTTTTTTGTTAATAATATAGCAATTGTATTTGCTGGTGGTTCTTCTAAAAATTTTAATAGTGCATTAGCTGATTCATTTTTTAAGTTTTCTGCGTTAGCTAAAACATAAATTTTAAATTTATTTACTTCATTTGTTGTAAGTGAAAATTTTTGCATTAAATCTAATACATCAATTTTATTAATAGCTAAATTACCATCACCTAAAGTAACAAAGTTTAAAAGTGTTTTATTAATAAATATTTTGCAGTTATAGCAATCATCGTTTTCTAAACTATAATTTTCACAAAAAATCATTCTTGAAATTTCATTAGAAAAATCATTTAGTAATTCTTGATTATCATTTGATATCAAAATTGAACTAAACATTTTATTATTTTGTAACTGTTCTTTAAACTTTTCTAATGTTTCTCTTTTTCTCATAATTTTATCTTTTCTAAAATCACATTTTTAGCAGCTTCAAAAACTTCATCTGGTGATTTTCCTGCGTCAATAACTGTTATTCTTTCTAGTTCTTTTTTCACTAATTCTTCAAAAGCGCTTTTAACACCTTCTTTAAATTTTTGACCTTCTTCATCAAGTCTGTTTTTTTCATCAGGTCTCCCTGTTAATCTTTTTTCAGCTTCTTCAAAACTTAATTCAAAGTAAAGTGTTAAATCAGGTACAAAATTATCTAATATTCTTTTTTGTAAATCGTTTAGATAATCAATCCCGAGTCCTCTAGCACCACCTTGATAAGCAGTTGTTGAATCCATGAAGCGATCTGAGATAACAATATATCCTTTTGCAAGATATGGTTTGATCACTTTTTCTAAATGTTCTTTTCTTGCGGCAATAAAAAGTAATGCTTCAGTTCAAGGTTCCATACCGATGCCATCGTTGTTTAAAACTATTTTTCTAAGTTTTTCTGAAATTGGTAATCCACCAGGTTCTCTAGTCATTATTACCTTATAGTTTAGAGCTTCTAAATGTTCTTTAACTCTTTGTAAAGCAGTTGTTTTACCACTACCATCCATTCCTTCGATTGATATAAACACTTCTACACCTCATATTTCTTTCTATTTTTAAATGCGCTCTCCAATGTTGTTTCATCCATATAATCAAGACTACCTCCCATTGGGATACCTTTAGCAATTCTTGTTATATTAATATTCATATTTTTGGTTAATTGATAAATATAGTTTGTTGTTAACTCACCTTCAAATGTTGCATTCAAGGCTAAAATTAATTCTGTATTTTTATCAATTCTTGATATTAGACTTTCAAAGTTTATATCGCTTGGTGATTTTTTCTTATTTAAATTGATCTCTGCACCAAGTACATGATAAAGTCCTTTATATTTATTTATTTTTTCAATGTTATTAACATCTAATTGACTAGCAACAACACAAATAACATTTTGATTTCTTGTATCATCAGCACAGATTAAACATTTCTTTTTAATTTCATAATAATTACAAATAGGACAAATAGATATATTATATTTAACTTGATTAAGTTGTTTGATGAAATTATCTAAAGCAAATTTATCAATGATTAAGTTGTTTACTAATCGCTCACTAGTTTTTTTAGTAAGTCCATTATTTTTATTAATGTTATTTATAATTTCATCAAATATTTCTTTATTCATAATTAATCCTCTATTTCTATTTTATCTAAATCAAATAATCTTCTAGCAGCTTCAATTGTTTTGTCATCAAAATGACTTAGCACAATTGATTGTTTTTTAGTATCAAAATATTTATTATAATCAACTGGTTGATATGTTGGTAATTGATTGTTTTCTTTTAGCTTTTTAAATGCAAGCTTCACTTCATTTCACATAATTTCATCAATTGGTAAAAAGATTAAATTTCCAAACTCTTTTTGAAACAATGCTCTTTGTTGTTCACTTTGTAAGGAGAATAACAAGTTATTAACATTTTCAAAATCTTCAGCTCTTAATAATACTTCATTATTTGAAGCGGCAATAACTTTAAAATTGTAAAAGTTAATATATTTTTTTGCCATTTCTGGATTTGTTAATTCATCATTTTGATTAACAGCAAAGAATTCATTAAATTTATTTTCAATTTCTTCTCTTTTAAATTTATTAGCACCAACCAATAAGTTAATAACTTCATCAATTTGAATTTTGTAAGTTTTTTTATCTTCATTAACTACTAAGTTTTTATTTAATTCAATTTTTAAATTTGTTAAAGTTTTGAATTCATAAACATTATTAATTTCTTCAACAGTTTCAATTACTGTTTTTTCAACAATAACTTCTTCAATATGTTCTTCTACTTTAATTTCTTCAATTATTAGTTTAGCTTCTTGTTTTGATTCAACTACTTGTTCTTGAATTATAGTTTCTTGTTTTGTTATAACTTCTTCAATTTTTGTTTCAACTACTACTTCTGGTTTTACAATTTTATGTTCAATTGGTTTTTCAACTTTGATTGGTTGATCAATTGGCGTGTTCAAATTTTTTAATACACTAATTAATAAGTAATTGAAATTAATACTTGTACCTTTTGTTTTAGCATAGGCTTCACTTAAGTTATCTGCTATTTCAAATAATGCTTTTACATTAACATGACTAAATTCATTCATGTCATTTTCTTCTAAAATATTTAATACTTCGTTATCATGTGTAAATTTAAACTCAATAATTTCTTTAACTATTTCAATTAAACTTAAAGTAAATACATCAAAATCCATTCCTTGATTATTTGCTTTTTCAAAATATTTAATAATTGTTGAAGAATTATTATTTAGAATGTTAATAAGAATTTCTTTTTTCTCATTTTTGGTTGCTACATAAAAAACTGATTTTAAGTCTTCAACAGTTATATGATCAGTTGTTACTGTAATTAATTGTTCAATAACATTAGATGCATCTCTTAAAGACCCTTCAGAAATAATTGCTATTTCTTCTAAAACATCTTTTTCAATTGTGTAACCTTCATTTTCGCAAATAAATCTTAATCTTTTAATTAATGAGTTTCTGTCAATTTTTTTAAAGTTAAAGATTTGACATCTTGAAAGGATTGTTGCTGGAATTTTTGAATATTCTGTTGTTGCTAGAATAAAGATCGCATGTGCTGGTGGTTCTTCAAGTGTTTTTAATAAAGCATTAAACGCTGCCTTTGTTAACATATGGACTTCATCGATTATATAGATTTTGTATTTACCTAAAAAAGGAAGTGAATTAATATTATTTTTAATTTCTCTTATTTCATCAACACCATTATTTGATGCAGCATCCATTTCAATAATATCTGGGTTTCTTTGTTCATTTGAAGCAATACAACTTTCACACTGTTCACAAGCTAATCCATCTGTAAGATTTTTACAGTTAACGCTTTTAGCTAATATTCTTGCTATTGATGTTTTTCCTGTTCCACGTTGACCTGCAAATAAAAATGAATGGCTAATCTTATTATTCTTTAATTCATTCTTTAAAATTTCTACAACATTTTGATGTCCTGCAATATCACCAAAATTACTAGGTCTATATTTTCGGTATAACGCTTTGTTTTGTTCCATAAATCCTCCTTTAATAAATATATATTTATTATTAATTTTATCATTTTTAACGTATTAATATACTGATTAAAAATTGAAGAAACTTAAAATTAAAAAATGTTGTTTATAAATAGAAAAAATCTATCTATAAACAACTTCAAATTCTTCAAAAAGTACATACATGTCTTCTGTAAAATTTAAATTATATCTTTTAAAAACAATTGTAAAAAATGATCTATGTTCATCTTTCCAAGATTCAAGATTTTCATCTTCGCCTTTTAATTTACAAATATCATAAGTCATTTCATTAAATTTTTAAATATCTTACATTAATTGTTTTAATCACACATTTGTGATTACGTAATGAATCAGTTACTATTGCATAATCTTCTACTTTTGGTTCTTCTTCATTATCCATCTCATATTGAAAAAAGGCAAATGAAGTTGATTTTTTTGTTCCTTCTATTACTAATTTAAGTAGTTCTTCATAAGTTCTTTCATCATAACCAAAACAAAAATCTTTTTTATAATTTAAATCTTTATTTGCATTTGTTTCAATTTTAAATTTTTCTCAATATTGTTTTATTTTTTGCTCCATTTATATAATTTCCTATTATCTTATATTTTCAAAAAAATTAGTTATTAAACTTTGATATTTTTTTTCTAATTCTGGATTTTTAATCTTAGATATTTTAAGTTTAATTTCATCAATATTTACTTCATTTCTGAAGCTCATTTTATTATTTTCTAATAAATAGTTAACTTCACTAATTTTTGCTAGTTTTATTGCTCCATAACACATCAAACAAGGTTCTAATGTAGTAAACAAAGTACACTCAGATAAATTATTAGTTTTTAACTTCTTAACAGCTTTATTTATAGCATTAATTTCTGCATGCCCTGATATATTTTTATTCTTATAACTATTATTGTAACTGTATGCAACAATTTGTTCATCTTTGATTACACATGCAAAAACAGGTATATCTTTTTTTTTATTATTTACTTTTAATTTATTAATATATTTGTTTATTTCTATCATATCTATAATTATAAACAAAAAAACCGTGATACAAAACACATTCCCTTATAGCTGCTACCTTCCGGTCCTGACTCATTTGGGCGTAATCTTTATCACGGCATAATAATTATACATTTAAAATTGTTAATTTAGTAGTTGGATACTAATCAATTTTAATATCACTTAGTTTTTCTATAATGTTTTTTGCTTTATCTCTTATTTTCACATTATGATCTTGAACAACAATATAAGAGTTATCATAAAACTCTTTAAACATTGAAAGATCATTATTGTCATCACCAGCCACAATTACATCATTTTCACTAATATTTAATTGTTTCATCATTTCTCTAATCGCATTACCTTTTGAAACTTCATAATTATGAATTTCATTAAATGTTATCTCTTTTAGATTATTTGAAACATAACTAAATTTAAGTCCTTTTTCATTTAATTGATTTACTAATTTATTTCATGTTTCTGTTGTACAACTCATTTTAAAACAAATAATTTCTTTACCATCAATATAAGATAGAGGTTTATTTTTTGGAATCATTCCCATAAATGTTTTTGACATTTCTTCTTTTCAAGCATCATGATAGAAAAAGTCTTCTTCACCTTTAAAAGAATAAACTAAACTAATAATATCTTCTCTATTAGCTTTTACAAATTTTATAATTTCTTCTACTAAGTCTTTATCTAAATATTTAGCAAAAAGTTCATTACCTTTATTATCATAAATAGCAGCACCAGCATTTGTTAAATAATAATCAGGTAGAAAGTCACTATAACTTTCTTTCATATGATCATTAATATGTTCAAATGGGCGACCTGTTGAAATAATTACTTTATGACCTTTCTTTTGTAAATCTTTAACAAATGCCATATCATTTTTTGATATTCCGTTTTCTTTATCTTTGCTGTTTCTTAATGTTCCATCAAAGTCTGTAAATAATCAATTCATTAATTTGTCTCCATGTTTTTCGCTTACAAAAATTATACAATATATCTTTAAAACATTATTAAAATAAAAAAATAACAGTTTCCTATTATTTAGATTACTTATTTAATTTTGCTAATCTTCTTTCTTCTTGACGTTTTCTACGTTGAACTTCTTGCACAGAGCGATTTGCTTTATGTTGATTTCAGAAGAAGAAACCTAGAGTTTGAATAATTTGATAAGTTGACGAGAAGATTCAGTAAATTGCAACCCCTGAGGCAACTGAGGCAACAACGAAGATGAATACGAATGCGAATATACCTTGCATGATGTATTGTTTTTTACGTGATTTTCTTTGTGCATCAGTCAATGTTATTGATTTTTGTTTTATTGATTGTAAAACTAATGGTAATAACATAGAAACAATTTGTAATGGTAGATACACAGCAAGTAAAGTTAGATAAATAACTTCTCCACTTAACATTTGTGATCATGGTTTTTCAATTAAAGCAATTAAACCTACATTTGCAATTTTTAATGATTTTGTTGATCTAACAATTGCATAAATCGCAAATAGGAATGGCATTGAAGCGAATGCTCCAGCCATTGATGAAAATGGTGAGAACCCTTCTCTTTTTTGTAATGCTTTCATTTCTGCTGACATTTTTTGTCTTGCTTGAGGTGATTTATCACCTTTATATTTTGCCTGAATTTCTGCCTGTTTTAATTGAAATGATTGCTGTTTGTGCTGATTAGCTTGCGATTTTCAAGTAAATGCTAATGAAATAGATTTAATGATAATAACTGTAAATAAAATAGCAAAGATAACTGAAACTCCATAACTATTATTTCCAAGTTCTGGGTTTAATGTTCCTGACATTCCTTTAATTAATGCATTAAGTAGTAAAGCTGTTGGGTAAACGAAGAATCCATAGAATGGAGATCCAGTTTTTGAAAAAGCTTCTCCTCATGAACTAATTACGTTATAAGCATATTGTTGTCCATTCAACCCTGAAACAATAACTGCCCAGTTTTGCGATGGTTTTTCACCAAGAGAAGATGTAATAATTTCAAATGAAACCCCTGGCATATAAACTCTTCTACCTGTCATGTCTGTTACTTCTTGAATTAGATATGGATCTTGATACATTTGTACACAACCTCATATCATTGAAATAATAATAAATAGGAAACTTAATATTTTAACTCATCTTCAGATTAATTTTAAAATTCGTTTTCTATCATTACTATCTGCTATTCTTTGTCAAAAAGTTTTCTTTGTTTTTGTGGTGCTACTTGTGTTCATATATGACATAACACCGTTATTTTTAGAACTTGCTATATATAATTGATTTTCATTATACAAAATTAGCACCTCCTTGCTATTTTAAAAATTGATTAATTAATTTTATTAATTCTTTCTGATTTTGATCAAATGATTTTTCCATAATTCTAGCTCTTGCGATAATTATAATATCGTATGAAAATTCTGGTAATTTGTTAATTTGATCTTGAATCATCATCCTAATTTGTCTTTTTATTTTATTTCTTGTCACAGCGTTACCAATTTTTTTACCAACACTGATTCCATATCTAAAATATTTTTTATCATTTTTAGTATAGTAAATAACAAATGATGAATTTCGATAAAATTTTTGTTTATTAATTATTTCTTGAAACTCAAAATTCTTTTTTATAATTTTTTTATTTTTCATTAGACAAAAAAATTAAGCAGTTAATTTAGCTCTACCTTTTGCTCTACGAGCTTTGATAACTTTTCTTCCATTTTTAGTTGCCATTCTAGCTCTAAAACCGTGAACACGTGCGTGTTTAATTTTTGATGGTTGTCAAGTTCTTTTCATTGTATTCAAACCCCCTTTTAAAGTTAATAATTCTTGTTAATTATAATATAAGTGGTTAAAAAAGTATAGTTTTTTCTTGTTAAATTTAAGAAATTATTTCTGCGTTAATTTTTACACAAAGTTTTTCAACATTTTTAGAT
Source organism: Mesoplasma melaleucae (assembly GCF_002804105.1). NCBI lineage: Bacteria > Bacillati > Mycoplasmatota > Mollicutes > Entomoplasmatales > Entomoplasmataceae > Mesoplasma > Mesoplasma melaleucae. The sequence goes on from NZ_CP024964.1 coordinate 845,134, forward strand.
ACCTTATGTGGAAAAGTAGAAAAAAGCATTATAAACACTACTTTATTTAAGTTTTTATATTATTTATAATGTTTATTTCTTTTTAATTTATTTTTTTATCCACACATTGTGGAAAACTTATATATTTATATGTTTTAATTTATTTTATGAAGGAGAATAAAA